>DATFDU010000561.1:0-7137 GCA_035251915.1 Dongiaceae bacterium
GGCGGATCGCTTCCAGGAACGGCAGGCTCTCGATGTCGCCGACCGTGCCGCCGATCTCGCACAACACGAAATCCTCGTCGCCGAGGTCGGCCTTGATCCACTCCTTGATCGCGTCGGTGACGTGCGGGATGACCTGGATGGTGGCGCCGAGATAGTCGCCGCGACGCTCCTTGGCGATCACGTTGGAGTAGATCTTGCCGGTCGTGACGCTGTCGGTCTTGCGGGCGGAGATGCCGGTGAAGCGCTCATAGTGGCCGAGGTCGAGGTCGGTCTCCGCGCCGTCGTCGGTCACATACACTTCGCCGTGCTGATACGGGCTCATGGTGCCCGGATCGACGTTCAGGTAGGGGTCGAGCTTGCGCAGGCGAACCTTGAAGCCCCTGGCCTGCAAGAGCGCGCCAAGAGCCGCCGACGATAGTCCCTTCCCCAACGAAGAAACCACGCCGCCGGTGATAAAAATGAAGCGAGACATGGGCCGACTTTATGAAACGAGTCGGGCGGCCCCAGCAAGGAAACAATCTCCCGTGGGATCACCCGAGTCGGATTGACGAAAACAGCATCAGGAGGGAGATTTAATCCCCCGCTGGCACCGCTGGAGTCGCTGGCTGTGCCGGTGCGGTTTCCGCCGGCGCAGTGCCGCCACTCTCGACCCCGCCAGCCGGCGCAGGATCTCCCGCGGGCGCCGTCGCAGGCGCTGTCGTCCCGGTGCTGCCGGGCACGATCTCGGTCGGAGCCGAGCCGTGCGTGCTGATCAGCGCCAGCGCCAGGCTGGTCGCGAAAAACGCCGCCGCCAGGAAGCCGGTCGCCTTGCTGAGCCCGTCCGCCTTGGCGCGGCCGGACATCAGGCCACCGAGGCCGCCGCTGCCGCCACCGCCGAGGCCGCCAAGGCCGCCCTCCTTCTTCTGCAGAAGGATCGCGCCCACCAGAGCGATGGCGATCAGGACGTGGATAACCAGAAGGACAATCATGCTCTATCCAACCACTGCCGGGAACGGCGCGGGTTCTAACTGCTTTTCGGGGGCTTCGCCAGTCGGAATATTGGCCTAGGCGGCTGCGGCGGCAAGGGCGATCGCCCAGAATTCCTCCGCTTTGAGGCTGGCTCCGCCGACCAGGGCACCGTTGACCTCCGCGACGTGCATCAGGGTGCCGGCATTGGAGCCCTTGACCGAGCCGCCGTAGAGGATGCGCATCTCCGCGCCGGCCTTGAACCAGGCCTTGAGCAGTCCACGGATATGGGCGTGGGCCGTGGCGACATCTTCCGGGGTCGGGGTGCGGCCGGTGCCGATGGCCCAGACCGGCTCGTAGGCGATCACCAGGTTGGCAGCCTCGGCGTCGGCCGGAACCGAGCCTTCCAGCTGTGACGAAATGACGTCCAGGGTGGCGCCGCGGTCGCGCTCGGCCTCGGTCTCGCCGACACACACGATGGCGATCAGGCCGGCCTCATGTGCCGCCTTGGCCTTGGCCGCCACCAGCTCGCTGCTCTCGCCGTGGTCGGCGCGGCGCTCGGAATGGCCGACGATCACATAGCGGCAACCGCAATCGGCCAGCATCGCCGCCGACATATCGCCGGTATGGGCGCCGGATTGCCTGGTGTGGCAATCCTGGCCGCCGACCGCGATCGCACTGCCCGCGGTCAGCGATGTCGCCTGGGCAACGTAGGGCGCGGGCGGGCAGACCAGCAGATCGGCGGCAAGGTCCGGCTTCGATGCCAATCGGCCCTTGAGGTCCTGGATCAGGCCCTCGGTCTGGGCGCGGCTGCCGTTCATTTTCCAGTTTCCGGCGATCAGGGGGCGCATGGGGCATCCTTCCAAGGCGGGAGACGCTTGTTAGCACAGCGCTTTTTGGCCTGTCAGCCGTTCCGTTCCGGCCGAGCTGGCGAGCCATTCCATCCTTGCCGCAACGCTTGCTGCTGTGGGGGTGCATCCCTATGATGCGCCCCGATTTTTCAACGATTGGGGCGTCATGCTCACTTCCATCCGCAAAGGGTCCAAGTCCTGGCTCGTCTATGGCTTGTTCGCCATCCTCATCGTCGCGTTCGCGGCGTGGGGCATCGGCGACATTTTCGCCAACCGCGGCCTCAGCAAGCCGGTGCTGGAGGTGGGCGACTTCACCTACACCCAGCAGGAGTTCGATCGCGACCTGCGCCGCCGCCTGCAGACGTTCCGGCAGCAGGGGCTCGCCATCGATGCCCAGCAGTTCGCCGCGCTCGGCGGGGTTGACCAGATCATCAGCCAGCAGACCAGCCAGATGCTGCTGCAGCTGTACGCCGACAAGCTGAACCTCACCATCCCACAGGCGGTCGCGGTAGCCGATATCCAGAACAACCCGGCGTTCCGCAACGGCCTCGGGCAGTTCGACCGCAACCAGTTCCTTGCCATCCTCGGCGAGAACGGTCTCAGCGAAGCGGCCTACGTTCAGATGCGCCAGAACGAGATGCGGATGCAGCAGCTGACCGGGCCGACCTTCGATGCGCTGTCGATGCCGCCGGTGCTGACCGATCGGGTGTACGCCTATCTCAATGAGACGCGCACCGCCGAGTTCCTGGTGATCCCCGATGCCAGCATGACCGAGGTGAAGGATCCGGACCAGGCGGCGCTGGAGAAGTTCTACCAGGACAACATCGCCCAGTATCAGCGGCCGGAATACCGCGCCTTCGCCGCGCTGCACCTGAAGGCGGAGGATTTCGCCAAGGACGTCAAGATCGCCGACGATCAGGTGAAGAAGGCGTTCGACGAGCGTCAGGCGGAATTCGTGACGCCGGAATCGCGCGCGGTCGAGCAGGTCGTGGTGCAGGACCAGGCCAAGGCCGACGCGATCGTCGCCGCGGTCAAAAGCGGCAAGAGCTTCGCCGACGCCGTCAAGGAGACGGCCGGCGGTGCGCCGGTCGATCTCGGCGAGGTCACCAAGGACAAGCTGCCGGCCGACATTGCGGATCCGAGTTTCGCCTTGCCCGCCGACGGCGTTTCGAACCCGATCAAGAGCGTGTTCGGCATCCATGTGGTGCACGTCAAGTCGATCACGCCCGGCTCCAGCAAGACGTTCGACGAGGTGAAGGATCAGCTGCGGCAGGAGCTCGCCCTCGCCCAGGCGGGCGACGCGATGGTCTCGGTGATCAACCAGCTCGATGACACGCTGGCCGGCGGCGCAACGATCGAAGAGGCCGCGCAGCAGCTGCAGCTCACCGCGCAGAAATACGAGGCAGTGGATTCCTCCGGCAAGGATCGCGATGGCAAGGATGCCAATGTGGTCCCAGAGATCCTGGAACTCGCGCAGCAAACCGAATCCGGCCAGACCAGCCTCGTCACCACGCTGAGCGACGGCTCCTATGCCGTTGTGCAGGTCACCGGCGTGACGCCGGCGGAGGCCAGACCCCTGGCCGAGGTGGCGGAGCAGGTGAAGCAGGACTGGCTGGCCAAGGCCCGGCGCGACGCCGCCGACGCCAAGGCCAAGGAGATTGCCGGCAAGGTCAAATCGGGCGACCTCGCTTCGATCGGCAAGAGCATGGGCCTGGAGCTGCAGACCAGCAAGCCATTCACGCGCGACGAGGGCGACGGCCCGATCGATCCATCGCTGGCTCAGAAGCTGTTCGCGCTGGAACTGGGCGAAGCGGCGACCGGGCGCACCGCCGACAGCGCGATTGTGGCGCGCGTCTCCGCCATCACGCCGGCAAAGCCTGACGAGAACAAGGAGAAGGTCGCCGAACTTTCGAAGACTCTCGGCGAGAACATGCGCAAGGATCTCTACGCCGAGTTCCTGGTCTCGCTGGGCCGCGATGTGGAGATCGTGCGCAACGACGACGTGATCCAGAAGATGATCGCGGTCGAGCAATGAACGTCGAGCCTGCGTTCGAGAGGTTCGCCGCCACCTACGACGCAGGCAAGCCGCAGGTCGTCTGGACCCGCCTGATCGCGGATCTCGAGACCCCGGTTTCCGCCCTGCTCAAGCTGGCGGACGGCCGGCCCAACTCCTTCCTGCTGGAATCGGTCGAAGGCGGCCGCTCGCGCGGGCGCTATTCGCTGATCGGCCTCAAGCCCGACGTGATCTGGCGCTGCCGCGGCGACAAGGCGGAGATCAACCGCGATGCGCGGTTCCAGCCCGACCGCTTCGTGGCCGAGCCGAATGGCGCGCTCGCCTCGCTGCGCGCGCTGATCGCGGAATCGCGCATCGAGCTGCCGCAGGGCCTGCCGCCGATGGCCTCCGGCCTGTTCGGCTACATGTCGTACGACACGGTGCGCCTGGTCGAGCAGCTTCCCAACTTGAAGCCGGAGAAGCTCAACCTGCCAGACAGCATCTTCCTGCGCCCGACGGTGATGGCGATCTTCGACAGCGTCGAGGATATGATCACGGTCGTGACGCCGATCTGGCCTGGTGCAAGTGGAACCGGGGCGGGCAACGCGCGCGCCGCCTACAACCAGGCGATGGAGCGGCTGTCCGATATCGTGCACGACCTGGACCGCGCCCTGCCCCAGCAGCGCTCCAACAACGGCGTGCTGCTCGATCTGCCGGAGCCGCAGTCCAACATGGCGCCGGAGGCCTTCCGCGCGATGGTCGACCGCGCCAAGGAATACATCCTGGCCGGCGATATCTTCCAGGTGGTGCTGTCGCAGCGCTTCAGCTTGCCGTTCCAGCTGCCGCCGCTGGCGCTCTACCGCTCGCTGCGGCGGCTCAATCCCTCGCCGTTCCTGTTCTATCTGGATTTCGGCGGCTTCTCGGTCATCGGCTCCAGCCCGGAAATCCTGGTGCGGCTGCGCGACGACACCGTCACCATCCGCCCGATCGCCGGCACCCGGCCGCGCGGCAAGACGCCGGACGAGGACCGCGCGCTGGCCGCAGACCTGCTGGCCGACCAGAAGGAGCTGGCGGAGCACCTGATGCTGCTCGATCTCGGGCGCAACGATGTCGGCCGCGTCGCCAAGGTCGGCAGCGTCAGGGTCACCGAGCGCATGAAGATCGAGAACTACTCGCACGTCATGCACATCGTCTCCAACGTGGAAGGCACCATCAATCCGAAGCACGATGCCATGGATGCGCTGATGGCGGGCTTCCCCGCCGGCACCGTGTCCGGCGCGCCCAAGGTGCGCGCGATGGAGATCATCGAGGAGCTGGAGCCGGAGAAGCGCGGCATCTATGGCGGCGCGGTCGGCTATTTCGCCGCCAACGGCAGCATGGATACCTGCATCGCCCTGCGCACCACGGTGGTGAAGGACGGCATGATGTACGTGCAGGCCGGCGCCGGCATCGTCGCCGACAGCGTGCCGGAGAGCGAGCACCAGGAGTGCCAGCACAAGGCACGCGCCCTGGTGCGCGCCGCGCAGGAAGCGGTGCGCTTCGCCGCCACCGGCCGCGGCAACTTTTGAGCCGGATCGATCCGGCACGCGCGCTGCTGGATGCCGTTGTCGCGTTCTACGGCGCCGATGCAGGCGGCAGCACGATGCTCGAGGACGTGCGCTCTGCTCTGGCAGCGGCTACGCCGCTCGCCTCGCCGCCTCGCGCCATCACTGCATCGGCGCTGCTCCAGGATGCACTGCCGTCCACCGCCCTGGGCACCGCGATCGCACAAGCAGCGCACCTGTTCCGCTGGCGCCAGAACCCGAACTACAGCACAGCCAACATGGGCACCGCGTTCATGGCAGGCTATGGCTACGTCGAGTTCGCCGGACCGAAGGAAGCGCTGTTCCACGCGCCGGATGTCCGTGTCGGTCTCCTGCTTCTGGGGCCGCATGTGCACTATCCGGCGCACGCCCATCCGGCGGAGGAGATCTATCATCCGCTGACCGAAGGCGGGGCGTGGCGGTGTGGTCAGGAGAACTGGCGAGCGGTGCCTGCCGGCACTGCGATCCATCATCCGCCGATGATCGCGCATGAGACCAAGGCCGGCGAATCCACCCTGTTCGCGCTCTACTGCTGGCGTGGCAACACGGTGACAGAAGGCCAGCTAACTAATTGATGCGAATGACAATCATTGCGCAGCTTCTCGTTGCGGACAGCTGTCCGCGGGGCTAGCCTTTCGCTCGACGAGTCCGTGGAACAAGAGCCCGTGGGAGGCCGCCATGAAAGTCGACGCCAGTGTCGTCAAGCATCTCAACAAGCTGCTGAAGAACGAGCTGACTGCGATCAACCAGTATTTCCTGCACGGTCGCACCCTCCGGCACTGGGGCTTCGAGCGTCTCGGCAAGAAGATCTACGAAGAATCCATCGAGGAGATGAAGCACGCCGACCATATCATCAAGCGCATTCTGCTGCTGGAAGGCCTGCCCAACCTGCAGGACCTCGGCAAGCTGCTGATCGGCGAGACCGTGCCGGAGTGCCTGAAGAGCGATCTCAAGCTGGAATATTCCGCGCGCACCGACATGGTCGCCGCGATCGCCCACTTCGAGAGCGTGAAGGATTTTGTCTCGCGCGACATGATCACCGACCTGCTCGAGGACACCGAGCAGCACATCGACTATCTCGAGACCGAGCTGGAGCTGGTGCAGAAGGTCGGACTGCAGAACTACCTGCAGACCCAGATCGGCGAAGGGCCGTCGTCCTAGCGGAAGGCTATTCGGCGGCCATCAGGTGGCGTTCGCCGCTGGCGATGGTCTCGTCGAGGATCTCGCCCATCGCATCGATGCAGGAGCCGCATTGCGGGGCCGTGCCCTTGCCGCCGAACACCTGCTTGCAGCAGGTGGCGCCGGCGCGGGCGGCGGAGCGAATCTCGTGGTCGCTGATTCGGTTGCAAACGCAGATGATCATGCCGGCCAGTTCTGTGACAATGCGAACAATTCGCATGGAAGATACGCAGGAGTGCGGACGAGATCAAGCGCGAATGCGAACTGTTCGCAGGGTCGTGACGTCGGCCGGCTTGCCCTCAATTCCCTTAAGTTTCCCAAGGCTTTAGAGGCATTTCCTCAGAGATTTCAGCGCGCTATGCTGCGATCCGCCGCAGGAGGCCAGAAGTGATAGAGCTCGCCCCGCTGCTCGGTTGGCTGGAAGGTCCCGGCCGCCGCCTGATCGAGACCGAGGCCTTTGTCGAGGCCTTGGGCGAGCAGCTCGTCGAGCTCGGGCTGCCGATCGAGCGGATCACCACCGGCATCCCCATGCTGCATCCTCAGATCGCCTCCTCCAGCGTGGTGTGGGAGCCGGCGCGCCTGGCGC
>DATFDU010000562.1:0-4389 GCA_035251915.1 Dongiaceae bacterium
CATGCGGATCCCACCAGGCCTCGGCCATGGCGCTGAACTTGGCGATCTCGCTGCTGTCGACGGTGGTGACGCCGAGGTCGGGGGCGGGGTGCGACGACATCTGAAAAAATGCTCGAATCTGGCGGAAATCCGCCGCTGGAGAAGGGTCCCAGCCCTTGCCTCGCTGGGTTCCTTTGAGTATGGATAGCCGCCGCCGGCAAGACAATGGCCTCGGGCCGGCATTCTCTTGAAGTTTAGGGACTTTCTCCGCACATGAAGGCGCCGGCGAAGACCAAGACCCGCGTGGTCATGAAGTTTGGCGGGACTTCGGTCGCCAACATCGAGCGCATCCGCGCCGTGGCGCAGCGCGTCAAGCGCGAGGTCGACGCCGGCAACGACGTCGCGGTCGTGGTCTCCGCCATGTCGGGCGCCACCAACCAGCTGGTCGCCTGGTGCGGTGAATTGTCGCCGCTGTACGACGCCCGCGAATACGACGTGGTGGTGGCGTCCGGCGAGCAGGTGACCTGCGGCCTGATGGCGATCGCGCTGCAGACCATCGGCGTCAACGCCCGTTCCTGGCTCGGCTGGCAGATCCCGATCGAGAGCGACGATGCCCATGGCAAGGCGCGCATCCAGACCATCCGCATCGAGGACATGATTTCGCGCTTCGCCCAAGGCCAGGTCGCGGTGGTCGCCGGCTTCCAGGGCGTCGGACCGGACAAGCGCGTGACGACCCTGGGCCGCGGCGGCTCGGATACCTCGGCGGTGGCGCTGGCGGCGGCGCTGAAGGCAGACCGGTGCGACATCTTCACCGATGTCGACGGCGTCTACACGACAGATCCCCGGATCGTCGCCAAGGCGCGCAAGCTGGACAAGATCAGCTACGAGGAAATGCTGGAGATGGCCTCGGTCGGAGCCAAGGTGCTGCAGATCCGCTCGGTCGAGATGGCGATGAAGCACCGTGTCAGGCTGCAGGTGCTCTCGAGTTTCGAGGACAAGCCCGGCACGCTGGTGGTGGATGAGGACGAGATCATGGAACAGGAACTGGTAAGCGGCATCGCCTACAGCCGCGACGAAGCGAAGATCACCCTGCTGAAGGTCGCCGACCGGCCGGGCATCGCCGCCTCGATCTTCGGGCCGCTGGCGGATGCCAACATCAACGTCGACATGATCGTGCAAAATGTGTCGGAGACCGGCGACACCACCGACATGACCTTCACCGTGTCGAAGGCCGATTTCGAGCGCGCCAAGCAGGTGATCGAAGGTCAGCGCAACCAGGTGCAGTTCGCCGGCATGATCGCCGATTCCAACGTGGTGAAAGTGTCGGTGATCGGCGTCGGCATGCGTTCCCACGCCGGCATCGCCCAGCGCATGTTCAAGGCGCTGGCGGAAAAGGGCATCAACATCCAGGTGATCTCCACCTCCGAGATCAAGATCAGCGTGCTGGTGGCGGAGGAGTATACTGAGCTTGCGGTACGCGCCTTGCACACGGCGTACGGGCTCGACGCTGCCTGAGGGGATCGGATAACAGAGGCCATATGGATCGTGCGCACGCCGAGGCATTGCTGAACCACCTGTGGAGGCGCGGAACCGAGTTCCTCGGTTGCCGCTACGCCATCATGGGCGGGGCCATGACCTGGGTTTCCGAGCGCCATCTGGTCGCTGCCATCTCCAATGCCGGCGGCTTCGGCGTGATCGCCTCCGGCTCCATGCCGCCGGACATCCTGGCGACCGAGATCGCCGAGACCTACAAGCTGACCAGCCAGCCGTTTGGCGTGAATTTGATCACGCTGCACCCAAAACTTGAGCAGCTGGTCGAGGCTTGCCTCGATGGCAAGGTCAGCCACGTCGTGCTGGCGGGCGGCTTGCCGCCGGCCGCCGCGATCCAGAAGCTGAAGCAGGGCGGGGCCAAGGTCATGTGCTTTGCCCCAGCCGTGTCGCTCGCCAAGAAGCTGGTGCGTTCCGGCGCCGACGCCATCGTGATCGAAGGCATGGAAGCCGGCGGCCATATCGGCCCGGTCTCCACCAGCGTGCTGGCGCAGGAGATCCTGCCCGCCGTCACCGACGTGCCGGTGTTCGTCGCCGGCGGCATCGGCCGCGGCAACGCCATGCTGGGCTATCTGGAGATGGGCGCCTCGGGCGTGCAGCTCGGCACGCGCTTCGTGTGCGCAACCGAATCGATCGCGCACCCTAAGTTCAAGAAGGCCTTCATTCGCGCCGCGGCGCGCGACGCCATCCCGTCGGTCGCGCTCGACAACCGGTTCCCGGTCATCCCGGTGCGCGCCCTCGTGAATGACGGCGTGCGCAAGTTCATCGAAGTCCAGAAAGAGGTCATCGCCAAGTTCGACCGCGGCGAGCTGGACCAGAAGGCGGCGCAGCTCGAGATCGAGCATTTCTGGGCCGGCGCGCTGCGCCGCGCGGTGATCGACGGCGACGTCGAGACCGGCTCGCTGATGGCGGGCCAGAGCGTCGGCATGGTCAGCAAGGAACAATCGACCGCCGAGATCATCAAGGACCTGATCGAAGAGGCGCTCCAGGCCCTGCTGGATCGCCCCAAATCCATCTCGGGCTAGTCCATGACCGACGGAACCGGCCTCACCGGAGCGCGCATGTTGCTCAAGCGCTTGCGCAACGTGATGGCGCGCGGCGGCGCGGCGCAGCTGCGCCTCGACCAGACCGTCAAGCTGATCGCCGGCGAGATGGTGGCGGAGGTGTGCTCCATCTATCTGCTGCGCGCCGGCGAGGTGCTGGAGCTGTTCGCCACCGAAGGCCTCAAGAAAGAAGCGGTGCACAAGACCCGCCTGCGCGTGGGCGAAGGCCTGGTCGGCGACATCGCCAGCCACGCGCGGCCGCTGGCGCTGGCGGACGCGCAGCACCATCCGCAATTCGCCTACCGGCCGGAAACCGGCGAAGAGCTGTTCCAGTCGCTGATGGGCGTGCCCATCCTGCGCGCCGGCCGCGTCATCGGCGTGCTGGTGATCCAGAACCGCACCCGCCGGCAATACACCGAGGAAGAGATCGAGACCCTCGAGACCGTCGCCATGGTGCTGGCGGAACTGGTGGCGAGCGGCGAGCTGGTGAGCGCGGAGGAACTGCGACCCGGCGACGGCATCGCGCTGCTGCCGCTGCGGCTCGATGGCGTGACGCTGTGCCCCGGTCTCGCGCGCGGCATCGCCGTGCTCCACCAGCAGACCCTGCCGTTGCAGCAGCTGGTGGCCGAGGATCCGGAAAAGGAGGCCGAGCGCCTGGCCGCCGCGCTGATGGAGATGCAGAGCTCGATCGACATGATGCTGAGCGCCGGCGACATCGCGGGCCAGGGCGAGCATTTCGAGGTGCTGGAGACCTATCGCCTGTTCGCCCAGGACCAGGGTTGGCGCAACCGCATGATGGAGGCGGTGCAGTCCGGCCTGACCGCGGAAGCCGCGGTGCAGAAGGTGCAGAACGACACCCGCGCCCGCATGCGCGAGGTCACCGACCCATACCTGCGCGAGCGCCTGGCCGATCTCGACGACCTTGCCAACCGGCTGCTGCGCCACCTGCTGGGCGCCGATATGTCGACCCCGCAGCGCCTGCCGGAAGAGGCGATCGTGGTGGCGCGCAGCATGGGGCCCGCCGAGCTGCTGGACTACGACCGCACGCGCCTCAAGGGCCTGGTGCTGGAGGAGGGCTCGCAGAACGCCCATGTCGCGATCGTCGCGCGCGCGCTCGACATTCCGGTGCTCGGGCGCTGCCAGGATCTGATGCAGCGGGTCGGCGACGGCGATCCGCTGGTGATCGACGGCGACAACGCCACCTTGTTCATCCGGCCGTCCGACGATATCCAGGCGGCCTTCGCCGAAAGCATGCGCCAGCGCTCGGTGAAGCGCGAAGCCTATGCGGCGATCCGTGACCTGCCGGCGGTGACGCGCGACGGCATCGAGGTCGATCTCAACATCAATGCCGGCCTGCTGATGGACGTGCCGCAGCTGGCCGCGACCAATGCGGTCGGTATCGGGCTCTATCGCACCGAGATCCCGTTCATGATCTCGCACGAATATCCCGACGTCGTTCGCCAGACCGAGATCTATCGCAAGGTGCTGGACGGCGCCGGCAACCGGCCGGTGATCTTCCGCACCCTCGACATCGGCTCGGACAAGGTGCTGCCCTATTGGAACCGCGATCCGGAGGAGAATCCGGCGATGGGCTGGCGCGCCATCCGCATCGCGCTCGACCGGCCGGCGATGCTGCGCCAGCAGCTGCGCGCCATGATGAACGCGGCGGCGGGCCGCACGCTCTCGGTCATGTTCCCGATGGTGACCGAGCTCACGGAATTCGATTCCTGCCGGCGCCTGCTGGATCTCGAGCTGCAGCGCCAGGCGCGCCGCAACACGCCGCTGCCGAGCGAGGTCAGGGTCGGCGCGATGGTGGAGG
>DATFDU010000563.1:0-4396 GCA_035251915.1 Dongiaceae bacterium
ACGGCGCCTCCCGCTGCCGAACTGATCGAGATCAGACCTTCTTCAGGTTCTCGGCCGAGCTCTTGCCGCGCTTCGGGTCGCGCTGCTCTTCGTAGGAAACCTTCTGGCCTTCGTTCAAGGTGCCGAGACCGGCACGCTCGACCGCCGAAATATGCACGAACACATCCGGCCCACCGGCCTCCGGCTGAATGAAGCCGTATCCCTTGGTGCTGTTGAACCACTTGACGGTACCGACAGGCATCGCTCACTCCCAAGTTAGATTGCATCGCGCCGCATCCCGCGGCGCGTCACACTGTCTCCAGGAATAGCAACGAAGTCGGTCGTCCAGATGGCGGCGAAGTCGGCAATCCACAGCAGTATGACGGCACGACCTTAGTGCGGAGCGCGGAGAGGGCCAAGGGGAAAAACAGAGGACAGAGGACAGAGATGAGAAGGTCCCGGGGGCGGGTTCCACCTGTTAACACTCTGTGACTCCCTTGCATCTGTTCTCTGTTCTCTGATCTCTGTTCACTGAACCACTGCCGCGGTCTGGCCGAACAGCACCTTGCGGGCTTCGTCGGTCATCGCCGGCGGGGCGCTGTTGACCGCCTTGCCCTTCTCATAGGCGCGGATGGTGGCTGGCCGGTTCTGAATCGTCTCAAACCACCGCTTCAGGTGTGTGAAGTTGTCGAGATCCTGGCCCTGGTTCTTGTGCGGCACGATCCACGGATAGGCCGCCATGTCGGCGATGGAGTAGTCGCCGGCGACGAACGGCCGGTCGGCGAGGCGCCGGTTGAGCACGCCATAGAGGCGGTTGGTCTCGTTGACGTAGCGCTCGATCGCATAGGGGAGCTTCTCCGGCGCGTAGATCGCGAAATGGTGGTTCTGCCCCGCCATCGGGCCGAGGCCGCCCATCTGCCAGAACAGCCACTGGCGCACCTCATTGCGGGCGCGCACGTCGCTCGGAAAGAACCTGCCGGCCTTGTCGCCCAGATACTCCAGGATGGCGCCGGATTCGAACACCGAGATCGGCGCGCCGCCGTCCCTGGGCGCGCGGTCGACGATGGCGGGCATGCGGTTGTTGGGCGCGATCTTCAGGAAGTCGGGCTTGAACTGGTCGCCCTTGCCGATGTTGATCGGCACGATCTCATACGGCAGGCCGGCCTCTTCCAGGAACATGGTGACCTTGTGCCCGTTCGGGGTCGGCCAGTAATAGAGTTCGATCATCGCGCGGCTCCACCGGATATAGTTGAAGACCTTGAGTCGATTGGGGTTATGTTCTATGTTTCTAGAACACAGCAAATAACCTCGGTGTTGGTCTTTGCAAGCGCGAATTTGTCGGGAGCCAATTTTGTGAGTGAGCGGGATTTCACACAGCCCGAGATCGACGGCGTCCAGCTGCACGCGGTGCTGTTCGCCCTCAGCGACCCGACCCGCCTTGCCATCGCGCGTGCGTTGGCCGACGGCGAGGAGCATTCCGCCGGCGATCTGGCGGGCGACGTGCCGAAGTCGACCATGAGCCATCACCTCAAGATCCTGCGCGAGGCCGGCATCACCAGCACGCGGCCGGAGGGCATGCGCTGCCGCGTGTCGTTGCGCCGCACGGAGCTGAACCGGCGCTTCCCGGGGCTGCTGGCGGCGATCCTGAAGAATGCGGAGTAAGCGGTCTCGTCCCCGCCGTCATGGCCAAGCCTTGGCATGACGGAGCATAGGAGGGCGGATGTAAGGCGCGCGGCTCTAGCTCAGCCAGACCGCGTCCTTCAGCTTGGCGATGAACGCGCTGTGCGCTGCCAGTTCTTCGGCGCTGGCGGCGTGAGGGCGGGCGGGGCGGATGATGCGGCTGACGGCGGAGAGGACAGCGCGGGCGGCTTCCTCGGCGGCGCTGGTCAGGCTGAGGCCGGTCTGCGGGCCGCCGAGCAACTGCAGATAGACTTCCGCCAGCAGCTGCGCGTCGAGCAAGGCGCCGTGCACCGTGCGCTGCGTGTTGTCGATCGCGAAGCGCTTGCACAGGGCATCGAGGCTGGCGGGCGCACCGGGAAAACGCTGGCGCGCCAGGCGCACGGTGTCGACCGCGCGGTCGAGGGCGATGGTGGTGCGCTTCAGCAGCGACAGCTCGGCATTCAAGAAGCGCATGTCGAACTCGGCATTGTGCGCCACCAGCGGCGCATCGCCGATGAACTCGATCAACTCGTCCGCGATCTCGGCGAACTTCGGCTTGTCGCGCAGGAACTCCTCGCTGAGGCCGTGGATGCGGAACGCCGCCTCCGGCATGTCGCGGTCGGGGTTCAGGTAATACTGCTTCTTGCGCCCGGTCGGGATCTGGTTCACCAGCTCCAGGCAGGCGATTTCCACGATCCGATGGCCTTCCGAAGGCTCGAATCCCGTGGTTTCGGTGTCGAAGACGATCTCGCGCATGGCCCGAGAAATAGCGGACCAGTCTGAGTCGGGGCAACTCTCATTCGCGCCATGCCCCTCCCCCAACATGGGGAAGGGTCGAGAGGGGGAAGCCGGTGCGCGCTGGACAGAATCTTCGCTTGCTTCCTCCACCCCAACCCTCCCCCATGTGGGGGAGGGGGATTCCAGTGGTTGATTTGGAGCTATCAACGGCGTCAACTCCGCAGCGACTTCCCGGCTCGCAGGTTTATCGATCATGGCCCACGCTCATACACCCAACCCCAACAATCGGCTGTCAGCAGAGACCTCGCCCTATCTGCTGCAGCACAAGGACAATCCGGTGGATTGGTGGCCGTGGAGCGAGGCGGCGGTGGCGGAAGCCAAGCGCAGCAACCGGCCGATCCTGCTGTCGGTCGGCTATGCCGCCTGCCACTGGTGCCACGTGATGGCGCACGAGAGCTTCGAGGATCCGGAGATCGCGGCCCTCATGAACAAGCTCTACGTCAACATCAAGGTCGACCGCGAGGAGCGGCCGGACCTTGATGCGATCTATCAGCAGGCGCTGGCACTGCTGGGGCAGCAGGGCGGCTGGCCTTTGACGATGTTCCTGACGCCGGAGGGCAGGCCGTTCTGGGGCGGCACCTATTTCCCGCCGGCCAGCCGCTGGGGCCGGCCGGGCTTCGCCGAGGTGCTGACGACGCTGGCGGAGACCTACGCCAAAGAGCCGGACAAGGTGCAGAAGAATGTCGACGGCCTCCAGCAGGCGATGGCGAAGCTGGCGAGCCCGCAGGCGGGCGGCGCCATTTCCGTGGACATCACCAACCAGATCGCCACGCGCCTGCTTGAGGAAGTGGACCAGGTGCAGGGCGGCATCGGCCAGGCGCCGAAGTTCCCGCAGGTGCCGCTGTTCCAGATGTTCTGGCGCGCCTGGAAGCGCACCAGGAACCAGGAATTCAGGAACGCCGTGGTGCTGACCCTGGCGCGCATGAGCCAGGGCGGCATCTACGATCATCTCGGCGGCGGATTTGCGCGCTACTCGGTCGACGCCAACTGGCTGGTGCCGCATTTCGAGAAGATGCTCTACGACAACGCCGAGCTGATCGGCCTCATGACGCTGGTGTGGCAGGAGACGCGCGACCTGCTGTTCCAGGAGCGGGTGCGCGAGACCGTGGACTGGCTGGAGCGCGAGATGCTGGCGTCGCCGAACGAGGCTGGCGACCGCGCCTTCGCCGCGTCGCTCGACGCGGATTCGGAGGGCGAGGAAGGCAAGTTCTATGTCTGGACCGAGGCCGAGATCGACCGGGTGCTGGGCGCGGAGTCCGCGTTCTTCAAGCAGCACTACGACGTGACCGCCGAGGGCAACTGGGAAGGTCATACGATCCTCAACCGCTCGCAGCGCCCGGCGATGCTGGATGCCGCCGGCGAGGAGCGCCTCGCCAAGGCGCGCGAGAAACTGCTCGCGGCGCGCGCGGGGCGGGTGCGGCCGGGCTGGGACGACAAGGTGCTGGTGGATTGGAACGGCCTGATGATCGCCGCGCTGGCCGAGGCGGCGATGGCGTTCGAGCAGCCGGACTGGCTGGCGCTGGCGGCGCGCGCCTTCCGCTTCATCCGCACCAGCATGATGAAGGATGGCCGGCTGTTCCACGCCTGGCGCGCCGGCAAGCTGCAGCACGCAGCGACGCTCGACGACCACGCGCACCTGGCGGCGGCGGCGCTGGCGCTGCACGAGGCGACCGGCGAGGCACACTATCTCGACGCGGCCCAGGAGCTGACGGCGCTGCTCGACGCGCATTTCTGGGACCAGGCGGCCGGCGGCTATTTCATGACCGCCGACGACGTGAAGGACGTGATCCAGCGCCCGAAGTCGGCCGGCGACAACGCCACGCCCAACGGCAACGGCGCGATGGTCGGCGTGCTGGCGCGGCTCTATCACCTGACCGGCGAGCAGCGTTATCTCGACCGCGCGAGCGCGCTGGTCGCGGCCTTCTCGGGCGAGCTGGGGCGCAACTTCTTCCCGCTCGCC
>DATFDU010000564.1:0-5355 GCA_035251915.1 Dongiaceae bacterium
GCCGTAGCCCGGATGAACCGCCTCCGCCCCCGTCGCCTTGCAGGCTTCGATGAGCTTATCGATCACCAGATAGCTCTGCGCCGCGGGCGACGGACCGATCGCCACCGCCTCGTCCGCCTCGCGCACATGCAGCGCGTCGGCATCCGGCTCGGAATAGACCGCCACGGTCTTGATGCCCATGGCCTTCGCCGTCCGGATCACCCGGCACGCGATCTCGCCGCGATTCGCGATTAGAATCTTCTTGAACATCATCACAGCGGAATGTTGTCGTGCTTCTTCCACGGGTTCTCGAGCTTCTTGTCCTTCAGCATCGCGAGCGAGCGGCAGATGCGCTTGCGCGTCGAATGCGGCAGGATCACGTCGTCGATGAAGCCGCGAGCGCCGGCGACGAACGGGTTGGCGAACTTCTGGCGGTATTCCTCGGTGCGGTCGGCGATCGCCTGCCTGTCGCCGATGTCGGCGCGGAAGATGATCTCGACCGCGCCCTTCGGGCCCATGACCGCGATCTCCGCCGACGGCCACGCGAAATTCACGTCGCCGCGGATGTGCTTGGAGCTCATGACGTCATAGGCCCCGCCATACGCCTTGCGCGTGATGACGGTGACTTTCGGCACCGTCGCCTCGCCGAAGGCGAACAGCAGCTTGGCGCCGTGCTTGATGATGGCGCCATACTCCTGCGCGGTGCCGGGCAGGAAGCCGGGCACGTCCACGAACGTCACGATCGGGATGTTGAAGCAGTCGCAGAAGCGCACGAAGCGCGCGGCCTTGCGGCTGGAATCGATGTCGAGGCAGCCGGCCAGCACCATCGGCTGGTTGGCGACGATGCCGACGGTGTCGCCGCCCATGCGCGCCAGGCCGATGATGATGTTCCTGGCATAGTCCGGCTGCAGCTCGAAGAAGTCGCCCTCGTCGACCACCTTCGAGATCAGCTCGTGCATGTCGTACGGCTTGTTGGGATTGGCCGGAATCAGCGTGTCGAGCGAGAACTCGTCGCGGTCGATCGGGTCCGGAGTCTGGCGTTGCGGCGCCGTCTCACGGTTGGAAGCAGGCAGCAGATCGACGAAGCGCCGCACCTGCAGCAAGGCCTCGACGTCGTTCTCGAACGCAAGGTCCGCGATACCCGAACGCTGCGAGTGCGTCACCGCGCCCCCCAGCTGCTCGTGCGTCACGGTCTCGTGCGTCACCGTCTTCACCACGTCGGGGCCGGTGACGAACATGTAGGACGAGTCCTTCACCATGAAGATGAAGTCGGTCATGGCCGGCGAATAGACCGCGCCGCCGGCGCAGGGGCCCATCACCAGCGAGATCTGCGGCACCACGCCGGAGGCCATGATGTTGCGCTGGAACACCTCGGCATAACCGGCGAGCGAGGCGACGCCTTCCTGGATGCGCGCGCCGCCGGAATCGTTGAGGCCGATGACCGGCGCGCCGACCTTCATCGCCTGGTCCATGACCTTGCAGATCTTCTCCGCGTGCGCCTCGGAGAGCGAGCCGCCGAACACGGTGAAGTCCTGGCTGAACACGAAGACCAGGCGGCCGTTGACGGTGCCGTAGCCGGTGACCACGCCGTCGCCCGGCACCTTCTGGTCCTGCATGCCGAACTCGCTGCTGCGATGCTCGACGAACATGTCCCATTCCTCGAAGGAATCGGGATCGAGCAGCAATTCGATGCGCTCGCGGGCGGTGAGGCGCCCCTTGGCGTGCTGGGCATCGACGCGGCGCTGGCCGCCGCCGGCGCGCGCGGCCGCGCGCTTCTCTTCCAGTTGCTTGAGGACTTCCTGCATCCCCCGTCCCGTTTCCTGTCCCTGATCCGAAGGCGCCGGTTATGACGTCCCGGCGGCATTTTTGTTGCACTGCGACGCGGCCCCACATAGCACGAAGCCTAGGCTAGCGCCTAGCGAGCCGAAGGGCCAATTATTTCAATATATTACAACCGCGACAGGGCGTGGAACCGTTTCGCCGCCGCAAGGTCGGCGCGGATCGCCGCGCGGCGGCGCTCCGCTTCCGGATCGCTGCCCCACTTCTCGGCCTGGAACAGCTCATCGAGCAGTGCGGCATCGGCGGCCTCATCGGCACTGAGGCGGCCTTCCGCCAGGGCGAGCGCGATCACCAGCGATCCGGCGCTGCCGGTCGCCGCGGCCAGCGCGGTCAAAGCGAACAGGTCGCACGCCTCCAGCACGCGGCGGAAGGTCGCAAGGGCATGCGCTGGCTGCTCCACCGCCACGATACCGGTGGTGACGTTGAGCGCGACGTCGTAGCGCTCCGCCGCCCAGGCGACCAGCGGCTGCCACGTCGCCTCCTGCCGCTGCGCCAGCAACGGCGGCTCCTCGGCGCGATAGCAGATGAGATCGCTGCGGGCGTAGCCGGCGATCTCTTCGATCAACGTGCTGCGATCGTCGGCCAGGCGATCGATCGCGGTGGCGGCGAACTGCATCAGCGGCATGGAGCCGGGATCGACCTTCTCGCCCTGCGCCTGCCACTCGCCGGCGATGGCCTCGGCGAGCGCCTCGGTCGGCAGCAGGAACGGGCGCTTGGCGGGCGAGCGCAGCGCCCTGCCGTCCAGCTGAATGCCCCAGCCGCCTTCGACCGGCGTGCTGACGGCTGTCTTGTAGAAGCGGCGCGGCGCACTCAGCATGCGTTCACTGCCCGAACAGATCGCCGATGCCTTCGCCGACGCCCTGCAGCACGTCGACCGCGCCCTTGCCGATGTCCTGCGCGGTGCCGCCGACGCCTTCGATCACCTGCTGGCCGGTGGATTTCGCCGGCTTGGCGCTGAGGGCGCTGTTGACCGCGGTGGCGCACGGATTGGCGGCGGCATCGCCGCTGCCGTCGAGGCCGGTCAGGGCGCCGAAAATGCCAAGCGTCGCGACATTGACGGTGCCGGTTGCGAAATTGACCGTGTTGCCGACGGTCGCCACCGGGTCCGGAATCACGTTCGGGCTGGCCAGCGGTCCGGTGATGCGCACCGGAACGGCGATCGCCGAGAGATTGAGGTCTTTCGACTTCGGATCGACGCGCATGTCGATGCGCTCGTTGCGCAGGTCGATGTTGCCGGTGCCCACCACGGTCGCGCCCGGTGTTTCGACCACCGTGCCGCGGGTCGTGGCGATGCCCTGCTTGATATCGAAGTTGCCCGCGATGCAGGAGATGCGCGAGGCATTGCCATCGATCGGCGTCAGCAGGCCGAACAGGTTGGCGAGCAGCAGCTGCGCAAACGTGTTGCGGATCTGGCCGGCGCCGGTGGCGAAACCCGCTTTGCCGTTCATGCCCGCCATCAAGTCGCGCAACGAGGTGGCCGGCCCGTTCACGTCCATGTTCATGGTCACGCGACCGACGGTGAGCACGTCTTCCAGGCCCATCATGCTGAGCAGCGGCGCGGACTGGATGCCCTTCGCGTCCAGCTTCAACGCCAGCACGGGGCTGTTCTTGCCGGGCTTCAGCGTTCCCTTGCCATCGATCGTGCCGCCTTCGATGTTCGCCTTGACGTATTTCAGCGTCGCCGCGCCGTTCTTGATCGCCAAGGCCATCGCCACGTTGCGTGCACTGGCGCCGCCGCGCACCAAAGTGCCGACCGGCCAGGTGATGTCGCCCTCGATATGCTCCAGCCAATCGAGCGGCCAGGGTTCTGCAGAGAACAGCCGGCCATCGCTGTTGGACGCACTGGTGCCGCCGCCCTCGTCGAGCCCGAGGTCCTTGAAGTCGAGACGCTGGGACGCCAGCGTCATGGTCAGCCCCGTGACCTCGCTTGCGGTATCGAGCACGATATTGCCGGCCGCGTCCGAACCGCCGACCTTTGCGCTGGCATCGGCGAAGGTGAACTTGCCGCCGCCGCCGGTCACGCGGGTCTCGAGCGAGTAAGGCGCGGAGTTCGGCAGCTCGGCGCCGAACAGACCGCCGAGAGCCGCCAGCGACGGGCCGGAACTCGTCACGTCCAGCGACAGATCGGAAAAGGTGGTCGGATCGCCGATCTGACCACGCAGGCCGAGCGCGACCTCGGCGAGCTTGCCCTGCAGGTTGATCGGCAAAGGTCCTTCGGTGAATTGCCGCGGCGCGCCAATGGTGCCGGCCAGCTCCAGCGGCCGCTCGTTCCACGCGCCCTTGATCTCGACCCTGATGCCGGCGCCGGGCGCGTCCTCGGCCGTGAAGCGCTTGATCGCCAAGGTGTGCTGCCCGCCGGTCTCGCCGTCGCGATGGAGCAGCGTCACATCCTCGATGGTCATGCGGTCGATCTTCGGCAGGCCGCCGGCAGCGGTCGCGGACTCCTCGGGCGTGGGCGCCTGCTGCGGCGCCAGGTCCAGCACCCAGTTGCCGACGCCCTCCTTGTTGGTCTCGATCACCACCTGGCCGCCGCGCAGCACGACCTCGTTGATCCTGATCTCCCCGCTCAGCAACGGCAGCAGCGCGATCTCCGCCTCGATCTCGTCGAGGCTCGCCATCTGCGGAATGTCGCTCCAGGGGGCATTGCGGAAGCTGACCTGCTGGGCGATGAGCCGCGGCGACAGCGAGAACCTGGCGTCGATGTTGCCGGCGATCACCAGGTCGCGCCCGGTCGCCGCCTTCATGCGCTGCTGCACCAGGTCGCGATAGTCATTGAAGTCGGTCGCCATCAGGACCGTAAACGCGAGCGCGATCAGGGCCAGCAGCGCCAGCCCGATTCCGGTCAGGATGATTTTCAGTCTCATGCGCCGAGCCTCCGGCGTCCCCGGATCATTCTACGCTGCCAGGGTCAGGCGCCGCAATTCCACCAGGAGCTCGGCGGGCTGGTGGATAATCGCATGGGCGCCGGCCTTGCTGAGTTCCACGATCTCATGATAGCCCCAGGCCACGCCGACCGCGGTGGCGCCGGCCGAGCGGGCCATTTCCATGTCGAAGCTGGTGTCGCCGATGACCACGGTGGTGGCGGCATCCGCGCCGGTCTCCGCCATCGCGCGCAGCACCATCTCCGGGTCGGGCTTGCTGCGGCACAAGTCCGCCGTCTGCAGGGTATGGAACCGGTCGCGCAACCCGTGCACCGCGAGGGTGTGCTCCAGCCCGCGCAGGTTTTTGCCGGTGGCGACGCCAAGGAAGACCTCCGGCGCGGCCAAGCCCTCGATCAACTCGCGGATGCCGGGGAACAGCGGCTCCTCCGCGATGCCCATGCGCAGGTCGTGCACGATCTCGCGATACGCCGCCGCCAGCGCGCGGTGCTTCACATCGTCGGCGTCGGGCAGCAGGCGCGCGATCGCGACCTCCAGAGTCAGCCCCACGATGCGGCGTACATCGGCCGCGAGCGGCGCCGGCAGATCGTGGCGCGCCCAGGCGGCGGCCATCGCGGCGACGATGTTGTGCTGGCTGTCGACCAGCGTGCCGTCGCAA
>DATFDU010000565.1:0-5005 GCA_035251915.1 Dongiaceae bacterium
CCTCGAACCCTTCCAGCTCGAGGTGCCGGCAGGAATCAAGCACGCACTTATGTTCGGTCACCACCGTGATGACGTGGTTCTTCTTGCCCTTGTAGAAATGCGCCACGCCCTTGAGCGCGAGGTTGTTCGATTCGGTCGCACCGGAGGTGAAGATGATCTCCTTCTCGTCCGCGCCGATGATCGAGGCGACCTGGGCGCGCGCATTCTCAACCGCCTTCTCCGCTTCCCAGCCGTAGCTGTGGTTGCGCGAGTGCGGATTGCCGAAGTGGGTGGTGAAATAGGGCAGCATCGCCTCCACCACGCGCGGATCGGTCGGCGTCGTCGCCTGGTAATCGAGATAGATCGGCGTCTTCGGACGGTTCTGGCCGTCGGCCGCGATCTTCATTTCCTGCAATGAACTCATCTCATGCACACCCTTCGCTTCAGGCTGCCGGTTGCATGTCCGGCAAACTATGAACCTTCCGGCCGGCGACATCCGCCAGCCGCGCCACCAGTCCGTCGATCTCCGCCTCGTTGTTCCACCAGCCGAGGCTGATGCGGATCGCGGACTTCGCAATCTCCTCGCCATGGCCCATCGCCAACGCGACATGGCTCGGCTTCACCTTGCCCGAGGAACAGGCGGAACCGGCGCTGATTGCATATCCCGCCAGGTCCAGCGCCATCACCAGCGTCTCGCTCGACTTGCCCGCAACAGCGACGCACGTCGTGTTCGGCAGCCGCGGCGCGTCCTTGCCGAGCGCCTCAAAGCCGAACGCAGCGAGCTGCGCTTCCAGCCGATCGCGCAACGCCGCCAAACGCGGCGCACGAGCGAGGGTCCGCGCTTCTTCCGCCGCCGCGCCGAAGGCCGCGATGGCGGGCACATTCTCCGTCCCGGCGCGCCGGTACTTCTCCTGGCCGCCGCCGATCAGCATCGGCGCAATCGCGAGATCGCTCTTCAGCACCAGGGCGCCAACGCCCAGCACGCCGCCCATCTTGTGGGCCGACAAGCTGAGGAGATCGGTACCCAGGACGTCCATATCAACTGCGATCCGTCCCGGCGTCTGCGATGCGTCGCAATGCAGCAGGCCCCCGGCCGCATGCACCAGATCCGCCGCTTCGCGCACGGGCTGGATCACGCCGGTCTCGTTGTTCGCCAGCATGATCGAGACGAAGGCCGGCCGGCCCGCTTCGCGCAGCGCGGTGGCAAGATCGTCGAGATCGACTTGGCCGTTGCGCCGGACCCGCAGGATGCGTGCGCCCGCCGACTGTGCCGGCTTCAGCACCGACTCGTGCTCGATGCCGGAGACGATCAGCGGCCGCGCGCCACGGCTGGCAAGCGCCAGGTTGTTCGCCTCGGTGCCGCCCGCGACGAAGACCACGTTCTCCGCCTTCGCGCCGACCAACTGTGCGACCTGGACACGGGCGCGATCCACCAGCCCGCGCGCGGCGCGGCCAAAGCCGTGCACCGAGGACGGATTGCCGGTCACCCGCAATGCCGCCTCCAGCGCCGCCAGCGCGGCTGCGCTGGGCGGCGTGGTGGCGTTGGCATCCATGTAGATCGCGTTGCTAATCGCGCTTCGACTACTCCGCTGCAACGTTGGTGCGCACCGGCTCCTCGCCGACGCCGGCCGGCGGCGTGGCGCCGTCGGTCTCGAGCGGCTGGCCCAGCTGCGACTTGCCGAGAATGCGCCGGTTGACGACATCCGCGAGCGAAACCGAGCTCAGGAACAGGTGGATCTGATGCGTCAGCTCTTCCCACAGATCGTGGGTGAGGCAGCGGCTCTTGTCGCTCTGGCAGCCGCTGCCGGTGTTCGGCTTGCAGCGGGTGGCGCGGATCGGCTCGTCCACCGCCATGATGGCGTCGGAGATCCGCGTATCCTCCGCGCTGCGCGACAGCAGGTAGCCGCCGCCAGGGCCGCGCACGCTCTTCACCAGGCCGTTGCGCCGCAACTTCGCGAACAACTGCTCCAGGTAAGAGAGCGAGATTTCCTGCCGCTGCGAGATATCCGCCAGCGCAACCGGGCGGCCATTGCTGTGCGACGCCAGGTCAACCAGGGCCATAACCGCATAACGTCCTTTGGTGCTCAATCTCACGACCAACCTCCATCACATACGGGCTGAACCCGGCGCCTATTCCGCCGCGACGTCAGACCGTCTTGCTTCGTCACTGTCCGCCCCTAGTTCCGTAGCGGCGCCGTTCTCCGAACCGGGTCGAGCCGCCTTGCCGTTCAATTCGCCCTCCAGCACGGCGATGCGTGCCTGCAGGCGCGATACCTGATCCATCAGCCCCTCGATGGCGCGCGTCACCGGATCGGGCAGCACCCCGTTGGGCAGGCCGTAGGCGGCGAAATCGCCAGCGTCCGCACCGCGCGGCGCGGCGATCTTGGCCGGGATGCCGACCATCAGCGCGCCCGCCGGAACGTCGCTGACCACCACGGCGTTGGCCCCGATCTTGGCGCCCGCGCCGACAGTGATGGCGCCGAGGATCTGCGCGCCGGCGCCGACGATGACGCGATCGGACAGGGTCGGGTGCCGCTTCTTGTTGCGCTGGGCGTCCGAGTTCACCGAGGGGGAAGTCCCGCCCAGGGTGATGTCCTGGTACATGGTGACATCGTCGCCGATTTCGGCGGTCTCGCCGATCACCGTCCCCATCCCATGGTCGATGAACAGGCGGCGACCAATGGTCGCGCCTGGGTGGATCTCGATCCCGGTAAACCAACGTGCGGCCTGGGACACGACGCGGGCCAGCACCCGCCAGCCCCGCTTGTAAAGGCCATGGGAGAGCCGATGGGCCAGCAGGGCGTGGAACCCGGGATAGGTTAACACCACCTCCAGCCGCGAGCGGGCGGCCGGATCGCGGGCCATGATCGAATCGATGTCCTCTGCGAAATGCTTGAAATTCATGATGGCCATCGTGTTTACTACCGCCCCGCCGCCCTTAATTGACTAGCCCAGTCAACTTTAGCGGCACAGGTCGCGGCAAAGAACGCTCTCGCAGTCGATATAGTATGTCCCACTACCTCAGTCAAGTTTATGCCCGGCAAACCCCCGCTGGGGCGTGTGAAATAACCATGTGCCATCATCGGATTTACGGCTTTTCCGGGGGGTCTCTCCGTGCCTGAAGTGATCATGAACGGCCCCGAGGGCCGGCTGGAAGGGCGCTACAACCAGAATACGGAGCCCAATTCCCCGATCGCCCTGCTGCTGCACCCGCATCCGCAGCATGGCGGGACCATGAACAACAAGGTGGTCTACCAGCTCTACCAGTGCTTCCAGAAAAAGGGCTTCTCGGTGCTCCGGTTCAACTTCCGGGGCGTCGGCCGCTCCCAGGGTAAGTTCGACCGGGGCGAAGGGGAGTTGAGCGACGCGGCAGCGGCGCTCGACTGGCTGCAGACCTGGAACCCCAATGCGCCGCAATGCTGGATCGCCGGCTTCTCGTTCGGCGCCTGGATCGGCATGCAGCTGCTGATGCGCCGGCCGGAGATCAGCGGCTTCATCTCAGTCTCGCCGCCCGCCAACATCTACGACTTCAGCTTCCTCGCGCCTTGCCCCTCGTCCGGCCTGATGGTCCAGGGCGACCAGGATACGGTGGTTCCGCAGGATGCCGTCGCAAAGCTGGTCGCCAAGCTCAGCCATCAGCGCGGGATCAAGATCAACTACCAGATCATTCCCGGCGCGACGCATTTCTATACCGAGCACCTCGACCAGCTGAGCAAGACGGTGGACGATTACCTGACCGCTGCGATTCCGGAGACGGCAGCGAAGCTCCGCGCGTCGCGCTAACCCTCATTCCTTCGGCGCGTTCAGCAACGGATGCGGCTTGGGCGCCTGGGTGCCGCCGGTGCCGTACGGCCGCGTGATGATCTCAAGCAGGTGTCCGTTCGGATCTTCCCAGTAGACGCCACGCCCGCCGTCCCACTGGTTGATTTCCCCACGCTGCTTCTGCGACGGGTCGGCCCAATAGGTCAGTCCGCGTTGGCGGATGCGTGCGAAGATCTCGTCGAACTCCAGCTCGGTCACCAGGAACGCGTAGTGCTGCGTGTTGACCTTGCCGCCGGACTCCATGAAATCCAGCGAGGTGTCGCCGATCTGCACGATGGCGAAGGGACCGAGATGCACGGGCTCGGAAAGCCCGAGGATCTCCGACAGGAAGCGCGCAGACGCGCGGTGGTCGCGCGCGGAGACGATGGTGTGGTTGAGGCGGACAGCCATGATCGATGCCCTGGTCAGATACGCCCTCTGTTAGATAACTGGAGCGCACGCCGGCCGTTGCAAGGCCGCTTTATGCGGCGCGGTGGTAGCGTCCGCCCGTCATCGGCTTCGGCACGCCGGTGGTGCCGGGGAAACTGAGCGGCAGGCCGCGCAGCGAGCGCACCGCCATGAAGGCGAAGGCCTGCGCTTCGAGCGCGTCACCGTTCCAGCCGACCGCGTCCACGGAACGTACCGGACAGGACAACGCCGCGCGCAAGCCTTGCATGATCGCGGGATTGTGGCGGCCGCCACCGCACACCAGCCACTCCCGCGCAGGCCTGGGAAATGTGCGCACCGCTTCCACCGCCGACCAGACCGTGAAGGCGACCAGCGTCGCGGCGCCGTCGGCGGCGCTCAATCCGCTGAGGGCACCGTCGGCGAGAGTCTTGAAATGCTGGCGATCGAGGGACTTCGGCGCCGGCAGCGCGAAATAGGGATCGGACTTCAGCTTGGCCAGCGCGGCCGCGGAGGGCTGGCCGCTCTTCGCCAGGGCACCGTCAACATCCAGCGGCGTGCCGGTGTGGCGCAGCGCCCAATCGTCCGACAACGCATTGGCCGGCCCGGTGTCGAACGCGATCAGCGTGCCATCCTCGCCGATCCAGGTGACGTTGCCGACGCCGCCGAGATTGAGCACGGCCACCGGCTTCGCCAAGGGTTGCGCCCGCGCGAGGTGGTAGACCGGCGCCAGCGGCGCGCCCTGCCCGCCGGCGCTCACGTCGGCGCTGCGGAAGTCGTTGACCACGTCGATGCCGGTGAGCTTGGCAAGCAGCGCGCC
>DATFDU010000566.1:0-10492 GCA_035251915.1 Dongiaceae bacterium
CTCCGTTCCTCTTCGGCGTGCGCAACGGCATTCATATCATCGATCTGGAGCAGACCGTTCCGATGCTGGATCAGGCCGTGAAGGCCGTCCGCGACGTGGCGGCGGCGGGCGGCCGCGTGCTGTTCGTCGGCACCAAGCGCGCTGCCTCCGACAAGGTCGCGGACGCTGCGAAGCGCTGCGGCCAGTACTACGTCAACCACCGCTGGCTGGGCGGCATGCTGACCAACTGGAAGACCATCTCGCAGTCGATCAAGCGCCTGCGCGAGATGGAGGACCGGCTGAACAGCAACACGGCCGGTCTGACCAAGAAGGAGCTGCTGATGCTCACCCGCGACCGCGACAAGCTGGAGCGCGCGCTGGGCGGCATCAAGGACATGGGCGGCCAGCCCGACATCCTGGTGGTGATCGACACGCTCAAGGAGCAGATTGCGATCCAGGAAGCCAACGTGCTGAAGATCCCGGTCGTGGCGGTGTGCGACAGCAACTCCGACCCGACCAACGTCACCTACCCGGTGCCGGGCAACGACGATGCCACCCGCGCGATCGCGATGTATTGCGATCTGTTCGCCGGGTCGGTGCTGGACGGCCTGCAGCAGGAGGCGATCTCCCACGGCAAGGACATCGGCGAGGCGGAAGAACTGCCGGCCGAAGCCCTGCCGATCCCGGGCGAGGAAGCTGGCCAGGCGGCGAACGCCTGACACCCTCATGGTTTGATCCGATGGGGTGCTGGGCGGCGACGCGCAGTGCCCCATTGGCACCTATGGCCTCAGTGGGCAAACGCTGAGGCTCGACGATTGAGACGAAAGAGCTGAAAGGACAAGGACATGGCCGAGATTACTGCGGCGCTGGTCAAGGAGCTGCGTGAGATCTCCGGAGCCGGGATGATGGATTGCAAGAAGGCGCTGGTCGAGACGGGCGGCGATCTGGAGCAGGCGTCCGACTGGCTGCGCAAGAAGGGTCTGGCGGCGGCGGCCAAGAAAGCCGGACGCGTCGCGGCGGAAGGGCTGGTTGGCGCCGTCGCCGAGGGCACGCGGGGAGCGCTGGTGGAGGTGAACTGCGAGACCGACTTCGTGGCTCGGAACGAGCAGTTCCAGGGCTATGTTTCGGCCGTCACGAAGCTCGCCCTCGGCGCCTCCGACATCGAGGCACTGAAAGCGCAAAAACTATCGGGCGAGGGCCATACCGTCGCCGAAAAGCTGACGCAATTGGTGGCGACGATCGGTGAGAACATGCAGCTGCGCCGGACGGCGAAGCTCAACGTTTCGGATGGTGCCGTGGTTGCCTACGTCCACAATGCCATCGCGCCCGGTCTTGGCAAGATCGGCGTGCTGGTGGGGCTCGAGTCGAGCGGCGACAAGGCCAAGCTGGCCACGCTCGGCAAGCAGGTCGCGATGCAGGTCGCTGCGGCCAGTCCGCAGGCCCTGACCGCCGACGCGATCGACCCGACGGCGCTGGAGCGGGAGCGGTCGATCCTGGCCGAGCAGGCCAAGGCGTCCGGCAAGCCGGCGGAGATCATCAGCAAGATGGTCGAGGGCGGCCTGCGCAAGTATTATGAATCGGTCGTCCTGCTCGAGCAGCTGTGGGTGATCGACGACACCAAGAGCCGGGTGAAGCAGGTGATCGAGAAGGCGGGCAAGGAACTTGGAGCGCCGGTGAAGATTACTGGCTTCGTGCGGTTCGCCCTGGGCGAGGGCATCGACAAAGAGCAGGCGGCCGAGGCTTAATCGCGGCGTGATCGAATCAGGTAGGTGGGAGGTCGGCGGATGGTGACGGAAGAACCCACGAAACTGCTCTACAAGCGGGTCTTGCTGAAGATTTCCGGCGAGGCCCTGATGGGGCAGCGTGAGTTCGGCCTCGATCCCACCACCATCAACCGGGTCGCCGAGGAGGTGAAGCAGGTCCATGCCCTGGGCGTGGAATGCTGCCTCGTGATCGGCGGCGGCAACATCTTCCGTGGGCTGGCGGGCGCGTCGCAGGGCATGCAGCGCGCCTCCGCCGACTATGTCGGCATGCTGGCGACGGTGATGAACGCCCTCGCCATGCAGAACGCGCTGGAGCAGATCGGCGTCCATACCCGGGTGCAGTCCGCGATCTCGATGCAGGCGATCGCCGAGCCCTATATCCGCCGGCGCGCCATCCGCCATCTGGAGAAGGGGCGGGTGGTGATCTTCGCCGCCGGCACCGGCAACCCGTTCTTCACCACCGATACCGCGGCCGCGCTGCGCGCCTCCGAGATGGGATGCGAAGCCCTACTCAAGGGCACCAAGGTCGACGGCGTCTACAGCGCCGATCCCAAGCTGCATCCGGACGCGACGCACTTCCCGCACATGACGCATCACGACGTCCTGTCGCGCGACCTCAAGGTGATGGATGCGGCCGCGATCTCGCTGGCGCGCGAGAACAAGATTCCGATCATCGTCTTCTCCATCCACAAGCCGGGCAACTTCGCGCGGGTCATGCTGGGCCAGGGCATGCACACCATCATCGGCGACGCGCCGCTGCGCGCCGCGAACGCATAAGCACGATTGATTCCAGAGGGGAAACTGTCAGGGTGACGCATCATGACTGACGCCAGATTGAACGAGTTCAGCCGTCGCATGGACGGCGCGTTGGAAGCGCTGCGCAAGGAATTCGGCGGCCTCAGGACCGGCCGCGCCTCGGCGCACCTTCTCGATCAGATCGTGGTCCAGGCCTATGGCAGCCCGATGCCGCTGAACCAGGTCGGCACCGTCAACGTGCCGGAACCGCGCATGATCACGGTCAACGTCTGGGACCGCTCGCTGGTGGGCGCGGTCGAGAAGGCAATCCGCGACGGCGGCCTCGGCCTCAACCCGGCCAGCGACGGCCAGCTGGTGCGCGTGCCGATCCCCGAGCTCAGCCAGGAGCGCCGCACCGAGCTCACCAAGATCGCGCACAAATACGCCGAGCAGGCGCGCGTCGCCGTGCGCAACGTCCGGCGTGACGGCATGGAATCGCTGAAGAAGCAGGAAAAGGACGGCAAGATCTCCGAGGACGAGCACCGCAAGCTGCACGACGAAGTGCAGAAGCTGACCGATGAGCACGTGAAGAAGGTCGACGAGGCGCTTGCCGCCAAGGAAAAAGAGATCATGCAGGTCTGATGTGAGCCAGCCGATCTCCACGGCGGCCAGGATCGGAGCGGCAGAGGCGCCGGATGGCGGTGCTGTCCCGCGTCACGTCGCCATTATCATGGACGGCAACGGCCGCTGGGCCAAGGCGCGCGGACTGCCGCGTGCCGCGGGCCATCGCGAGGGCGCCGAAGCGCTCCGCCGCATCGTCCGTGCCTCCGCCGAGTTCGGCGTCGACTATCTGACGGTGTTCGGCTTCTCGTCAGAGAACTGGAAGCGGCCGGCGGAAGAGGTCACCGACCTCATGGGGTTGCTGCGGCTCTATCTGCGCAAGGAGATCGCGGAGATCGACCGGGAAGGGGTTCGCCTCCGGGTCATCGGCGATCGCGATCGGCTGTCGGCGGACATCATCCAGTTGATCGAGGATGCCGAGCGCCGCACCGCCGGCAACACCCGCCTCAACCTCACGGTTGCGCTCAGCTATGGCGGCCGGGCAGAGATCGTGTGGGCGGCGCAGCAGCTGGCGAAAGCGGTGCGGGCGGGCAGCCTGGATCCAGAAGACATCAACGAAGACTCGTTCCATCGTCATCTGTTCACGGCCGACATTCCCGACCCTGACCTGGTGATCCGCACCAGCGGCGAGAAGCGCATCAGCAACTTCCTGCTATGGCAGAGCGCCTATGCCGAGTACGTGTTCATGGACAAGCTGTGGCCGGATTTCGCGGGCGAGGATCTGAAATCGGCCATCAGCGAATTCGGCGGCCGGAAGCGGCGATATGGCGCAGCCGGCTGATCGGCCCGCCGGATTGTCCAATCTTCAAAAGCGCACCCTGTCGACGGCCGTGCTGCTGCCGGTGGCGATTGTCGCAATCGTGTTCGGGACGCCCTGGTTCAATATTCTGATCGCCGTCTTCGCCGTGGCCATGGCTTGGGAATGGACATCGGTGGTTGCCACCGTTCGGAGCCTTGGGGAAACAAGGCCGGTGCCTGCGCCATCCGCCCGCGGTTGGGGCATCATCGCCGGGATCTCGGCGGCGACCGCAGTGTTGGCGGTTTGGCGGGCATCGGCTGGGCAACCGATCCCACCCGATTGGTTGTTCGACGGCGCTTGGCTGGTGATCCTGTTGGGAGTCATCGTCGTGGCGATCGTCGCCCTGGTCGCCGATCGGCAGCGCGCCGTCTGGTACGGCGTCGGCATCCCCTACGTCGCTGTGCCGCCTGTGGCCTTGGTCCTGCTCCGGGATGATCCCGAGGGGTTGGCGACGATCGTTTGGATGCTGGCCCTCGTCGTGGCGGCCGACACCGGCGGCTATCTGGTTGGCCGGACGGTGGGCGGGCCGAAGCTCGCGCCACGCATCAGCCCCAACAAAACCTGGTCCGGACTGGGTGGCGCGGTGGCCGGCGCCGCCCTGGTAGGACTTTTAACGGCATTTATCCTAAATCACACCAATGTGTTATTGTTGACCTTGATTAGCGCGGTCATAGGCCTTTTGGAACAGGGTGGAGACCTTGTGGAGTCAGCATTTAAGCGGCATTTTGGGGTCAAGGACACCAGCCAAATCATCCCCGGTCACGGTGGCGTATTGGACCGCGTAGACGGCCTGCTGGCAGTGGCGGTGGCGGTATTGGTCATAAACTTATGGGCGGGAGGCAGCGTGCTGGCATGGTGACGAGAGAGGCCCTCAAGCCGGCACCGCAACCGCGCAGCGTCACCATTCTGGGTTCGACCGGCTCGGTCGGGCGCAACACTCTCGACATCATCTCCCGCGATACGGCTGCCTATTCGGTCGAGGCGCTGACGGCGCAGGAAAATGCAGCCCTGCTGATCGAGCAGGCCAAGGCGCTGCGTCCACGCTATGTCGCGATCGGCAACGAGGCGCACTTCCAGACCGTGAAGTCGGCCCTCGCCGGCACCGGCGTCGAAGTCGCCGCGGGCCGTGCGGCCGTGATTGAGGCTGCGGCGCGGCCGGCGGAATGGGTGATGTCGGCGATCGTCGGGGCAGCGGGCCTGGAGCCAACGCTGGCGGCGATCAAGCGCGGCGCCGTCATCGGCCTCGCCAACAAGGAGACCCTGGTCTCGGCCGGCGCGGTGGTGATGCGGGAGGTGACGCGCTGCAACGCCATCATGGTGCCGGTCGATTCCGAGCACAGCGCGATCTTCCAGTGCCTGGAGCAGAACAATTCCGAAGCGGTCGAAAAGATCATCCTGACCGCCTCAGGTGGGCCGTTCCGCCAGAAGGCGCTGGCCGAGATGGCGGAGATGACGCCGGAGCAGGCGGTCGCGCATCCGAACTGGAGCATGGGCGCCAAGATCTCCGTCGATTCGGCGACCATGATGAACAAGGGTCTCGAGCTGATCGAGGCGCATTATCTGTTCAGGCTGCCGGACGAGCAGATCGAGATCCTGGTGCATCCGCAGTCGGTCATTCACAGCATGGTTGCCTATCGCGACGGCTCGGTGCTGGCGCAGCTGGGCAGCCCGGACATGCGCACGCCAATCGCTTATGCGCTGGGCTGGCCGAAGCGCATCGCGGCGCCCGCAGATCGCTTGGACTTCAGCAAGGTCCGGCAGCTGACCTTCGAAGCGCCGGACGAGACCCGTTTTCCTGCGCTGCGCATTGCGCGCGAGACGCTGAAGGCTGGCGGGGGTGCCAGCTCTGTGCTCAACGCCGCCAACGAAGTCGCGGTCGCCGCGTTCCTCGGACGCCAGATCCGCTTCACCGACATCGCCGCCATCGCCGAACAGGTGCTGAGCGAACTGCCTGGCGGCCAGATCGAACGTCTGGACCAGGTTCTGGCGCTCGATGCAGAGGCCAGGCGCCGCGCGACCGATGCGGTCGCATCGCGCCGCAGGAATACCACCGACTGACGATCAACCCGAAATCCGGACCAGATGCATCATGGAAATATTGGCAGCGATCCCGCAATACGGCTTCTGGTTCCTGGTGCTGCTCACCGTGCTGGTGTTCGTGCACGAATACGGACACTACATCGTCGCGCGCTGGTGCGGCGTGCGCGTGGAGGTGTTCTCCATTGGCTTCGGCCCGGAGCTGATCGGCCGGCACGACAAGCACGGCACGCGCTGGAAGATCAGCGCGATCCCGCTCGGCGGCTACGTCAAGATGTTCGGCCAGGGCGCCAACCTGCTTGAAGGCGAGGCGGGCAAGGCGATGTCGCTGGAGGATCGCAAAGTCGCCTTCGACTACAAGAGCGTGTGGCGTCGCATGGCGATCGTCGCCGCCGGCCCGATTGCCAACTACCTGTTCGCGGCGCTGATCTTCACCGTGATCTTCGCGGCCCATGGCAAGGATGTCGCCGCCCCGGTGGTCGGCGAGACGCTGGCGGGATCAGCCGCCGCCGAGGCCGGACTGCAGCCGGGAGACCGCATTGTCTCGCTGAATGGCAAGGCGGTCGGTGACTTCAACGACGTTGCCGAGTTCGTCCAGCTCAATCTCGACCAGGAGATTGCCCTCGCGTTCGAGCGCGACGGGATGGTCCAGACGGTGCAGGTGCATCCGACCATCAGCGTCGAGAAGGACGCCCTCGGCAACGAGATTCGCCTCGGACGGCTCGGCATCAAGGCGGCTGGCAAATCCGATCGGATCGAGCTCGGCGTCGGCCAGTCGATCTACGAGGGCGTCGCGCGCGTGTTCGACGTCAGTGCCCTGATGCTGAAGGGCGTCTGGCAGATCGTTACGGGCATCCGGCCGGCCGATGAGATCGGCGGCGCGCTGCGCATCGGTTATCTTTCCGGCGAGATCGCCCAGATCGGCGTCTGGCAGCTGATCACCTTCGCCGCGATGCTCTCCGTCAATCTGGGCCTGGTCAATCTGTTCCCCATCCCGCTGCTCGATGGCGGGCATCTCACCTACTATGCGATCGAGGCGGCACGCGGAAAGCCGCTCGGTGAACGCACCCAGGAATGGGGCTTCCGCATTGGCATCGCCTTTGTGCTAGGGCTTATGCTGTTCGCGACCTGGAACGACTTGGTTTTTCTGGACGTGATCGGTAAATTGAGGGCCCTGTTCACCTAGGGGGTGCTTACAAAATGGCGTTTGTTCAAAGGCTTGCGCTGTTCGCAGGGGTGCTTTTCTGCACCCTGGCCGTGGCCATGCCTGCGGCATTCGCCCAGTCGATCTCCTCGGGCGATCCGATTCAGGAGATCCGAATCGAGGGCAACCAGCGCATCGAGCCGGAGACCGTCCGGTCCTATATGCAGATCAATCCGGGCGATCCGTTCGATGCCCGGAGCATCGACCAGGCGCTGAAGAACCTGTTCGGCACCGGCCTGTTCGCGGACGTCAATTTCCGGCGCGACGGCGACGCGCTGGTGGTTCAGGTGACCGAGAACCCGATCATCAACAAGCTCGCCTTCGAAGGCAACCGGCGCCTCGACGACGAGGCCCTTCAGGCCGAGGTCCAGCTGCGCCCTCGCGTGGTCTACACCCAGGCGCGCGTCCAGGCGGACGTGAAGCGCCTGCTCGATCTCTACCGCCGCAGCGGCCGCTTCGCCGCCACGGTCGATCCCAAGATCATCAAGCTCGACCAGAATCGCGTGAACCTGGTGTTCGAGATCAATGAGGGCGACGTCACCGAAGTCCGCCGCATCGATTTTGTCGGCAACAAGGTGTTCGACGACGGCGACCTCCGGGACGAGATCGTGACCCAGGAGGCGGCGTTCTACCGGTTCCTCAGCACCACCGACACCTACGATCCCGACCGCCTGACGCTGGACAAGGAAGCGCTGCGCAAGTTCTACCTGGCCGAGGGTTATGCCGATTTCCGGGTGGTTTCGGCGGTTGCCGAGCTGTCGCCGGATCAGGAGGCGTTCTTCATCACCTTTACGGTCGAGGAGGGCGAGCGCTATACGCTCGGCACCGTCGACATCAAGACCACGCTCAAGGACCTGGATCCCGAATCGCTGCGCGAGCTGGTGGAGACCGATGAAGGCGATTGGTACAATGCCGACCTGGTGGACGAGACCGTGCAGGCGATCAGCGATCGGGTCGGCAGCCTGGGTTACGCCTTCGTCGACGTGCGGCCCAGGATCGACCGCGACGCCGAGAACAAGATACTCAACCTGACCTACGACATCCAGGAAGGCCCGAAGGTCTATGTCGAGCGCATCGACATCTCCGGCAACGTGCGCACCCAGGACAAGGTCATCCGCCGCGAGTTCCGACTGGCGGAGGGCGACGCCTTCTCGACCACCAAGCTGCGCCGCACGGAGCAGCGGCTGAGGGAGCTTGGCTTCTTCGAGTCGGTCGATGTCCAGGCCGTGCCGTCCGACAGCCCGGACAAGACCGTCATCAGGGTCAAGGTGGCGGAGAAGTCGACCGGCGAGCTTTCGTTCGGCGCCGGCTTCTCCACGGCGGACGGTCCGCTCGGCAATGTCGGCGTGCGCGAGCGTAACCTGCTCGGCAAGGGATATGACTTGCGCGCCCAGTTCAACATCTCCGGCCGCCGGTCGACCCTCGATGTCAGCTTCACCGATCCGTACTTCCTCGACAAGGAACTGTCAGCCGGCTTCGATGTGTTCCACCGGCGCTTCGACCGCGAGGAAAGCTCGTTCGAGGAGAACAACACCGGTGCCGGCGTGCGCATGGGCTACGATCTGGCGGAATATACCCGCCACACGGTCTCCTACACCTTCTCGTACGACGAGACGAAGGTGGATGACGACAATGAAATATCCGACGTGATCAAGGACGAGGAGGGCGATGAGTTCCGCTCCATCATCGGGCACGACATCACCTACGACCGGCGCGACAGCAGGACCGATCCGCGCGACGGCTATTACCTCTCGGCTGGCATGGATTTCGCCGGCGCCGGTGGAACGGTTACCTACCTGCGCAATACCCTGGGTGGCGGGTATTTCATTCCCGTCACCAAGGACGTGACCATCGGAGCCACCGGCGAAGTCGGATACCTGAGGGGCCTGTTCGGTGACGAGGTGCGGGTCACGGACGCCTTCTTCCTGGGCGGACAGAACTTGCGCGGTTTCGCCACAGGCGGCATCGGACCCCGCGATTCGGACACCAACGATGCCCTGGGTGGCAAGTTCCGGATGGAGGGAACCGTCCAGGCCGCCTTTCCGTTGGGCCTGCCGGAGGAGTACCAGATCCGCGGCCGCGTCTTCAGCGATTTCGGTACCTTGACGGGGACCGATTTTGAGGACGATATCGACCTTAACGACGATGCTTCCCTGCGCCTTTCGGCAGGCGTGGGCCTGACCTGGGTGTCGCCCTTCGGACCGTTGGCGGTGGATTTGGCCTATCCGGTCCTGAAGGAATCGTATGACGAAGACGAACTCTTCCGCTTCAGCGTCGGTACGTCGTTCTAAAGCGGACCCAAACTGCGAAAATTGGAGTCGGATAACGTGCGCTCGATGAGAACTTTGATCATCGCCCTTGCCGTTGCGATCGCGGCGACTGCGGGCGGTATCGCCATTCCCGTTCATTCTGCCGTCGCACAGGCCGCGCAGAATGCGCCGCTGGTGGTCGGAATCATCGACTTGCAGACGCTCCTGAAGAACTCCAAGGCGGGCCAGTCGCTCGAGAAGGCGCTGCAGGACAAGAGCAAGGCGATCAATACGGAGATCGGCAAGACGGAGCAGGGGCTGCGCGCCAAGCGCCAGAAGCTCGAGCAATCGCGCAGCTCGCTTGCCCCTGCCGATTTCCAGGCTCAGCTTTCCGCCTTGCAGAAGGAATTCGACGCGCTGCGCAAGAATGCCAGCGCCAAGCGCAAGGAGTTGGAGCTGGCCCGCAACAAGGGGCTCGAGCAGATCTCCAAGACCCTGGACGTCGTGGTCAACGACATCGCCAAGAAGCGCGGCCTGACGCTGATCATCAACAGGTCGCTGGTCGTGCTGGCGGCGGAAGACTGGGATATCACGGCGGAGGTCCAGAAAGGCCTGGACGCCAAGTTGCCGAAAGTCAGCATCTGATCGAGGCGGGACGATCATGAGCGAAGCGTCAACGGAGCAGGGCATCGATATCGACGCCAAGGGCGTCATGAAGATGATTCCGCACCGCTATCCGTTCCTGATGATCGACCGCGTGGAGAACGCGGTCGCCGACAAGGGCTGCGTCGGCATCAAGAACGTCTCGATGAATGAGGCGATATTCCAGGGACATTTCCCGACCGATCCGGTGTTCCCGGGCGTGCTCATCATCGAGGCGATGGCACAGACCGCCGCCGTGCTGGTGGTGCACACGCTGGGCGCGGCATTCCACGGCAAGCTGGTCTATTTCATGAGCGTCGACAATGCGCGCTTCCGCCGGCCGGTGATGCCCGGCGACCAGCTGCGGCTGGAGGTGAAGAAGGATCGCCACCGCGGGCCGGTCTGGAAGTTCAACGGCATCGGCAAGGTCGGCGACCAGGTGGTGGCGGAGGCCGACTTCGCG
>DATFDU010000567.1:0-4523 GCA_035251915.1 Dongiaceae bacterium
CTCGTCCCGAGCAGGAACGTGGCCTGCCGCTGCGCGGGCGGCAGGAGCAGCTGAAACAGCGAGGGGACCGAACCGTTGTGCAGATAGGGCGCCGTCGCCCAGATCCCGTCGAGCGGGCGCGCCTTATAGGCCAGGAACGGGCTGTTCTCGCTGAGGCAGGTGGCGAGCCGCGCCTGCTGCCGCTGCTCGTCCGTGACGACGTCGGCGGGCAGGACCACGCGCGGCGGGCGATTGATGCCGAGGAAGGTATTGGCGGCCTGGGCGGCGATCTGGCCCTTCTTGCCGACCAGCGCGCCGCGAACCGTGGTCGCCAGCAGGATCGAGACCGGTGCGATGTCTTCGATCGTGTCGCCGTTGATATAATTGGTCCGCGCGCCGGTGAGCCGACCGCTGCGCGCGATGTAGGTGAAAGCGTTGCACGCCATCCACGGATCGGTGCGGTTGGCCGGATTGGCCCGCAGCGGGACCATCTGCACCTCGTAAGGCGCCGTGCCCGCCTCGATCCTGTGGCAGCCGATGCAGCGCTGCCCGTAAATCGCCTGGCCCGCAGAGACCAAATCCGGCTCCGGCGTGTGGCCGAACGCTTCGGCCGGCCATGCCGGCGGGCGAAGGCTCCTGAGCTGGGTTTCCAGCCGGTCGAGATTGTCGGCCCAGACGCTCGAGCGGTAGCCGGCGAGGGTCTGGCGGTCGGAGACGACGATGTCGCCGAACACGCCGATCACTTCGCCGGTATTGCGGCCCATCGCCCCGTAATCGAGGAATCGCCCGCCGCCGAGGTTGAGCCGGCTGTTCTGGGCGATGCCGTTCCACTGCAGCCGGTCGTGGCGGTATATGTCCCAGATGAACGGATAGCTGACCGGCGCGTCGGCCGGATTGACGATCGGGTCTTCCGCCCCGACGAATAAAGCGATCTTGTTGAAGATGTGGCCGAACGCGTCGAGCCGGGCAAAACCGTAGCGAGTCGGCGTGTGGTTCAGTGCTTCGGCGCGGGCCTGCCAGTCGATCAGCTGGCCGAGCGCGGTGCGCAGAAGTGCCCGATTGGCCGGATTGTCCCGCGCACCGAGGACTCGGCCCGCGAACCGCTCCCATTTTGCCGGCTGATCGCGAGTCGCGGTCAGCGCGGCGTCGACGGCTTCGATGAAGCTTTGGAAGTCGACCAGCGCCGGGCCGCCCTCGATTCGGATCGACTGGCCGTCGTGGGTCAGCTCGCCCGTGTGGCAGGCCGAGCAGTTGAGGCCGATCCACTGCTCGCTCGGGCCCTGGCCGTCGAACCAGCGCAGCCGGGTCGCGCTGAGCTCGGTGTCATTATTGTCGTCGATCGCGAACCCGACCGGCAGCCGGGCCCCGAACGACGTGGTGCGCGGCAGGAAGCGAAAGCCGGCCATGTGCGCATCGTCCAGGAACAAGCGGTCATTTCCTGCCTGCTCGAGCGCTTGGAACCAGGAAAAAGGCATGAGGCGCGAGCCCTGCGTGGCCTCGTACCACCAGGATTGTTCCTCCTCGGTCCAGCCCTGGATCCGCGGAATTTCCGCATCTTCGGACTGTCCGAAACAAGCCGCCAATGCTGCGGCCAGACCCGCACCGATCAGCAGCCTGGCGATACGAAACCTGCCTATTCCCCCCATCGCTTTGCCCTCCGCTCCAGTCGCCTCGAAGACGTGCTCGGGCCCAGGTCAGTTTACGGCTGCGATCCCGGCCCATTCGACTCGCCTTTAGCATGTTCCGGAAAACGTGTCTGCGGACACTCGGCGCGATTGGACAGAATTCGGATCAAGTTGACTGCGAGCGGCCCGCTTCCCTCTTGCCAACGTGCCGCAATCGGCTCATCCTTCTTCCAAGAGATTCCTGAACGAGCGTGCGCCGGAGGTTCATTAAAGAAGGCCGCAATATTGGTCCGCTTCGGATAGGCAGCGCCAGTCCGGGTCTTCTGCAACAGGCAAAGTCACGACAGGGGTTGCAATGATCGTGATGTGGGGCGCTTTTGCATTCGGTACGACCGTCGGGTGGTCCGCCGGCTTCGTCGGATACAGCGCAGGCGCGGTCGGCTACCGCGCGGGCGCCATGTTGGCGGCGGGGGCAGCCACCTGGCTGATCGCGGCCGCGGCATTGCCGGCGGCGCTGGCGGGCTTCGCCGCCGGATCCGCGGCTCACGAGCTGTTCCTGTGGGGATTGAGGGCGAGGAGGATCGGATGAGCCTGGGTGAAATGGGAGCGATGTCGTTCGGGCTGGTGATCGGCTGGTTTCTTTATCTCATCAACCGCTATCGCAAGGGCGACGTGCAGTTTGGCGACATCACCACCGTCGTCGGCGCGGTCGGCGGAGCGGCGGTGACGAGATTGTTCAGCGAGGGGGGAGAGCTGTTCGGCGCCTACGGACTGGGTCTCGCGATCGGCTTCTTCTCCTATTTCATCATCCTGCTCCTGATGGTCGCCGGCTCGAAGAACTTCAATGTCGATTTCTTCCTGGATGGGCGCCGCAGGCAGCTCGCCAAGGACGAGATGATTCCAGCCGATTGGCGCTCGACGGTGCTCGCGGCCGACGAGCCCGGGTGACGGTGCGCCAGCCGGTGGTGATCGAAGGCACGATAGAGCTGGATGGACCAAGAGTCCTGGAGGGAGCGATGGCGGAGGTGCAGCTGCGCGAAAAGGCGATGGCCGACGCGCCGGCGAAGATCGTCGCGCGCAGCCGCATGAAGCCGGCCGACGGACGCGCCGAGCGCATTCCCTTCCGGCTCGAAGCGCTCGTCGAAGAAGACGGTGATTACGCCCTGGCGGCGGAAATCCGGTGCCGGGGGAGCGAGACGCTCGCCCCGGGCGATATGCTGACAGTCGTTCATCATCCGTGGCGCTACGCCACGGGGCGGCGGGTGACGCTGCCGGTCAAGGAGATCAGCTAGGCCTAGAGACGAGGAAAAGCGCAATGTGCAATGAGGGATATCTGACCAGCGACGACGTCCGCGAGGGCTATGTGAAGCCCCTCGCCCAGACCTGGAAGAAGGTGACCTACGCCAACGTCGACGGTCGCGCGATCTTCGAGGGCTGCATCATCCTCGGCCAGACCGACGACCTCGAGGTGACCGCTGGGGAGGTCGAGCACGCCATTCGCGCCATGCCCGCCTTGCTCACCGAGGCCAATGCCTTGATTCAGGGCGTCGCGATCCGGGGCCAGCAATATCGCTGGCCCAACCGGACCGTGCCCTACGTCGTGGCGGATGAGGTCGTGGACAAGGATCGCATCGACGAAGCGATCGCGCATTGGCACGACAAGACCAGCATCCGCTTCAAGCTTCGAACGACCGAGCGGGATTATGTCGACATCGTCCGGGTCGAGAGCGGCTGCGCCTCGCATGTCGGACGGCAGGGCGGAAGGCAGGAGATGATCCTCGCCGACACCTGCAGCGTCGGCAACATCATCCACGAGCTCGGCCACGCCGTCGGCCTGTGGCACGAGCACAGCCGCGCGGACCGCGACCAGTTCGTCGAGATCGTGTTCAGCAACGTCAACCCTTCCTACCGCCACAATTTCGATCAGCACATCCAGGACGGGATCGACGTGGAGGCTTATGATTATGGGTCGATCATGCACTATCCGCCGCAGGCGTTCAGCGTGACCCAGCAAGCCACGATCAGGCCGAAACAGCCGCTGCCGCAGGGCGTGACGATGGGTCAGCGCACCGGCCTCAGCCCTGGCGACGTCGCAGCGGTCGAGAAGATTTACGACGGCATGCCCCATGCCGCCGCCTGACGACAGGTCGCTGGTCCTGGACCTACGGCAGGACGTGCCCGGGCCGGGGATGCACGCGATCCTGATCGGGGTCAGCGAATATGAATATCTGCCAGGCATCGAGGATCCCGGCGAAGAGGGCCTGAAGGCATTGAAGAAGCTGGCTTCGCCCGCGCTCAGCGCCTTCCGATTCGAGCAGAAGCTCGTCGCGCTGAACCTGGCGGGGCAGCTGCCGAAGCCGCTCAAGACAGTGCGGTTGCTGCTGGCTCCCTCCGCCTACGAGCTGGCATCCGAACCGGGAATTGCGAATCGCGGGGCGGCACCCACCAAGGTCAATATCAAGACGGCGTTGCGGGCCTGGCGCCAGTCGATGGCCGAATCCAGCGAAGCGGTCGGCCTGTTCTATTTCGGCGGCCACGGCATCCGGCGCGCCCTCGAGGAAAGCATATTGTTGGCCGCCGATTTCCTTGACCCCGAGGAGGTTCAGCTTGAAAATTGCTTCCGGCTGAGCAACGTCCGCGCCGGCATGGTCCCGTCGGTGACCTTTCCCGACATCGGCCGCACCCAATTCTATTTCGTCGACGCCTGCCGCGACAAGCCGGACGCGCTCGACACGATGGACGACACCCAGACCCCGAAAATCTTCGACGCGGCGCTGAACACCCTGGACGACCGCAAGGCGCCGATCTACTTCGCGACCTATGCCGGAGGCTTTGCCGCCGGAAACCCGGGCGAGGAAACCTATTTCTACAAGGCGATCGACTGGGCCCTCGACCATGCCTCTTCTGAATCGGCTTCGG
>DATFDU010000568.1:0-11130 GCA_035251915.1 Dongiaceae bacterium
CTGCTGCTGCTGTCGCTGCCGGTCCTGGCCGGCGCGATCACCATGCTGCTGACCGACCGCAACTTCGGCTCCAACTTCTTCAAGCCGGAAGGCGGCGGCGACCCGCTGCTGTTCCAGCACCTGTTCTGGTTCTTCGGCCACCCCGAAGTGTACATCCTGATTTTGCCGGGCTTCGGCATCATCAGCCAGGTGATCTCCACCTTCTCCAAGAAACCGATCTTCGGCTATCTCGGCATGGCCTACGCCATGGTCGCGATCGGCCTGGTCGGCTTCGTGGTGTGGGCGCACCACATGTACACCGTCGGCATGGATGTCGACACCCGTGCCTACTTCATGGCGGCGACCATGGTGATCGCGGTGCCCACGGGCGTGAAGATCTTCTCCTGGATCGCGACCATGTGGGGCGGCTCGATCCGCTTCGAGACGCCGATGCTGTGGGCCGTCGGCCTCATCTTCCTGTTCACCCTCGGCGGCGTCACCGGCGTGGTGCTGGCGAACGCGCCGATCGATGTCGCGTTCCACGACACCTACTACGTGGTTGCGCACTTCCACTATGTGCTCAGCCTCGGCGCGGTGTTCGCGATCTTCTGCGGCTTCTACTACTGGATCAGCAAGATGTCGGGCCGGCAGTATCCGGAATGGGCGGGCAAGATCCATTTCTGGGCCACCTTCGTGGGTGTCAACCTGACCTTCTTCCCGCAGCATTTCCTCGGCCTGCAGGGCATGCCGCGCCGCTATCCGGACTACCCGGAGGCCTTCGCCTACTGGAACCACATCTCGTCGATCGGCGCCTTCATCTCGGCGGCTGCGACCGTGTGGTTCATCGGCGTCGCGCTCTACACCTTGTTCGCCGGGCGCAAGGCCGCGGACAATCCGTGGGGCGTCGGCGCGACGACGCTGGAGTGGACCTTGTCCTCGCCGCCGCCGTTCCACACCTTCAACGATCTGCCGCAGATCAAGAGCGAAGCGCACTGAGATAGGGACAGGGACGAGCGTGGGAATGATCCCCGCATTCGTCCGATTGAGAGACAGCCGACTCCATGACTCGCGTCGCCCCATCGTTGCTTAGCGAGCAGGCCAGCCTCACGAAGGACGGCGGCAGCATCCGCGACTACATCGCGCTGCTGAAGCCGCGTGTCATGTCGCTGGTGGTGTTCTCGGGTTTCGCCGGGCTGGCGGTGGCGCCGGGCGACATCCATCCGCTGATCGGCGCGGTCGCGGTCCTCTGCATCGCGGTCGGCGCCGGCGCGTCGGGGGCGATCAACATGTGGTATGACCGCGACATCGATGCGATCATGAACCGCACCTGCGGGCGCCCGATCCCCCGTGGCGCGGTTTCGCCCGATGCGGCCCTGAGCTTCGGCGGTGTCCTCGCGGTGTTCTCGGTCATGCTGATGGGAATCGGCGTCAACTGGATGGCCGCGGGCCTGCTGGCCTTCACGATCTTCTTCTACGTCGTCATCTACACGATGTGGCTGAAGCGCCGCACGCCGCAGAACATCGTGATCGGCGGCGCCGCCGGCGCCTTCCCGCCGATGATCGGCTGGGCGGCGGTGACCGGCGACATCAGTCTCGCCTCGATCTCGCTGTTCCTGCTCATCTTCATGTGGACGCCGCCGCATTTCTGGGCGCTGTCGCTGTTTCGCGAGGGCGACTATGCCAAGGCCGGCATCCCGATGATGCCGGTGGTGGCCGGCCAGCGCGCGACCAAGATCCAGATGCTCGTCTACACGCTGCTGCTGGCGCCGGTCGCGCTGGTGCCGGCCTGGCTTGGCGTCGCCGGCATGGTCTATGCCGTGATCGCCGCGGGCCTCAACCTCGCCTTCATCGGCCACGCCGTCGCGGTCCTGCGCGAGCGCGACAATGCGCCGCCCGCGCACGGCGCGGGCAAGGGCGGCCACCGCGCCGCCAAGGCGATGTTCGGCTTTTCGCTGGTCTATCTGTTCGGTCATTTCGCCGCGCTGGTGCTCGACCGCGCGCCGGGCCTGGTGGAGCTGCTCGGCCGATGAACGCACGCCAGGTGAACGCAGGCCCCGGAAAGGACGAACGGCACCGCCGCCAGCGCGCGCGCAACTGGGCGATCCTGCTCGCCTTGGCGGCGTTCGTGGTGATCGTCTATGTCGTCACCATCGTGCGCATGAAGGGCGGCTGAGCGATGCCTCACCCCTCGCAGCAACAGCGCAACCTGCGCGTCCTCATGATGCTGGTGGGCGTGGTGGCCGGCATGACCGGGCTTGCCTACGCCTCGGTCCCGCTCTACCGCCTGTTCTGCCAGGTCACCGGCTTCGGCGGCACGCCGCAGCGCGTGGCCGCCGCGCCGACCGAGATTTCCGACCGCACCGTGCGCGTGACCTTCACCGCCGACGTCGCCGCCGGCCTCGGCTGGAAGTTCCAGCCGCTGCAGCGCAATCTCGAGCTGAAGGTGGGCGAGAACAAGCTCGCCTTCTATGTCGCCGAGAACCTGGAATCGAAGCCGGTCACCGGGCGCGCGACCTTCAATGTCTCCCCGGAGATCTTCGGACCGTATTTCAGCAAGATCGAGTGCTTCTGCTTCAGCGAGCAGACGCTCCAGCCCGGCCAGCGGATCGAGATGCCGGTCAGCTTCTTCATCGATCCCGCCGTGCTGGACGATCCCGCGCTGAAAAAATTGAACGATGTCACCTTGTCCTACACCTTTTTCCGCGCCGCCGATGACGGCACGGCGGAGAACAAGGTCGGACAGGTCCTGAATGGCCAGGCTGGCGAGGGCCAGCCCAGCCCGCTAAATTGATCGCAGAGCCGAGACGAAGGAACCAACGATGAGTGCGACGCACCCGGATGCCCACCCAAGCGCTCACCATGGGGGCGCTCACCATGGGGGCGGCCACGCCGCCCACAAGCCCAATCATCCGTACCATCTGGTGGACCCAAGCCCCTGGCCGTTGACCGGCTCGATCGGCGCGATCGCGCTGACCTTCGGCATCGTGCAGTACATGCATGGGCATGGCTTGTGGTGGATCGCGCCCGGCGCCGTCGTCATCTTCGGCACCCTGTTCATGTGGTGGTGGGACGTCGTCAAGGAAGGCGAATATCAGGGCCACCATACCGGCGTGGTGCAGATCGGCCTGCGCTACGGCATGTCGCTCTTCATCGCCTCCGAGGTGATGTTCTTCGCGGCCTTCTTCTGGGCCTTCTTCGACGCCTCGCTGTTCCCGAAGGAAGCGGTCGGCGGCGTGTGGCCGCCGCAGGGCATCCTGACCTTCGATCCGTTCTCGCTGCCGCTGCTGAACACGCTGATCCTGCTGACCTCGGGCTGCACGGTCACCTGGGCGCACCACGCGCTGCGCGAGGGCGACCGCAAGGGCCTGATCCAGGGCCTCTCGCTGACCGTGGCGCTTGGCTTGCTGTTCACCGCGGTGCAGGCGTACGAATACGCGCATGCGCCGTACGGGTTCAAGGATACGATCTTCGCCTCGACCTTCTTCATGGCGACCGGCTTCCACGGCTTCCATGTGATCGTCGGCACCACTTTCCTGATCGTGTGCCTGATCCGCTCGATCAAGGGGCACTTCAAGCCCGACCATCACTTCGGCTTCGAGGCGGCCGCCTGGTACTGGCACTTCGTCGACGTGGTGTGGCTGTTCCTGTTCATCTTCGTCTACATCTGGGGCGGCATCGATGCGCCGCATCCGGCACACTAGGCGACATGGTCCTGAGACGGCGAGGCGATGAGCGTCTCGCCGGTCTCAGCGGGTTTCAACTGCCGCTGCCCGCGCTGCGGGCGCGGCAGATTGTTTTCCGGCTACCTGAAGCTCGCCGACAAATGCGATTCCTGCGGCCTGGAGCTTGGCGCGATGGACAGCGGCGACGGGCCGGCGGTGTTCGTCATGTTCATCGTCCTCGTCATCACCGTGCCGCTGGTGTTCCTGGTGTGGGCCGTGTTCGAACCGCCCGTCTGGGTGCACGCGATCCTGTGGCCGATCGTCGTCACCGGCTTGTCGCTGGGTCTGCTGCGCCCAGCCAAGGGCGTCATGATCGGCCTGCAATTCAAGCACAAGGCCGGCGAGCACAGGGTGTGACCGCATGCTGAGCAAGCTCCGATTCCGGCCGACCCTGTGGCCGACCCTCATTTCCGTCCCCGCTCTGATCCTATTGGTCGGGCTGTGCCTCTGGCAGGTACAACGGATGCATTGGAAGGAGGAGCTGATCGCCGAGCGAGAGGCCCGGGTCGCCGCCGAGCCGATCGCGCTGCCCGCCGAGGGCGTCGACCCGGCGAGCGTCGACTATCGCCGCGTTCGCCTCGAAGGCACCTTCCGCCACGACCAGGAGCTGTTTCTCGGCGCCCGCTCGCTCAACGGCAATGTCGGCTACCAGGTCCTCACGCCGTTCGAGCTGGCCGGTGGCGGCGCGGTGCTGATCGACCGCGGCTGGGTCCCGGTCGAGCGCAAGGCGCCGGAGAGCCGGCCCGAGGGCCAGCTGACCGGTCCGCAGACCGTCGACGGCATCGCGCGCGTCGCCCCCGGCAAGGTCTGGATGCAGCCCGACAACGAGCCGGACAAGAACATGTGGTTCTTTGTCGACCTGCCGGCGATGAAGTCGGCTTCCGGCGCCGACATCCGCACCGATCTGTATGTCGATGCCGGCCCGGCCGAGAATCCGGGCCAATACCCGGTCGGCGGCCAGACCCGGATTGAGCTGCCCAACGACCATCTGCAATACGCCATCACCTGGGGTTTGCTGGCGGTCGCGCTGGCCGTAATCTATGTGCTCTATCACCTCAAGCTGGAGCGCGAGCGCCGCACATGAACAAGCCGCTGGATTTGCCGAGCAGTGCCCCAACGAGCGCCTATTCCAAGCTGGAACAGCGCTTCCGCCGCCTGTCCGCCCTGCAGGAGGCCTCGGGCATGCTCTACTGGGACATGGCGACCGTCATGCCCGACGGCGGCCGATCGGCGCGGGCCGAGCAGCTCGCGACCCTCGGCGTGGTGTGCCACGAGATCCTGACCGATGCCGAGACCGGCGCCCTGCTCGACCAGGCGGGCGAGGAGGTGGCCGGTCTCACCGCATGGCAGCGCGCCAACCTCGCCGAGATGCGGCGCAGCCACACGCATGCGACAGCCCTCAATTCAGATCTCGTGGAGGCACTGAGCAAGGCCACCACCGCGTGCGAGGCGGTATGGCGCGAGGCGCGGCCAAAGGCGGATTTCGCCGCGGTCTTTCCGCTGTTGTCGGAGGTGCTGAACCTGACGCGCCAGGCGGCCGCGGCCAAGGCGGAGAAGCTCGGCTGCAGCCCCTACGAAGCGCTGATGGACCAGTACGAGCCGGGCGCGCGCGAGGCCGAGATCGACCGCGTGTTCGCCGATTACGGCGCCTTCCTGCCCGAGTTCCTGCCGCGCGTGCTGGAGCGCCAGGCCAGGCGCGGCCAGCCGATCGAGCCCAAGGGCCCGTTCCCGCAGTCGGTGCAGAAGGAGCTCGCCAAGCGCCTGATGCAGGGTCTCGGCTTCGACTTCCGGCACGGCCGGCTGGACGAGAGCCATCACCCGTTCTGCGGCGGCGTGCCGGAGGACGTGCGGATCACCACGCGCTACAGCGAGGACCACTTCGTCCAGGCGTTGATGGGCGTGATCCACGAGACCGGCCACGCGCTCTACGAACGCAACCTGCCGGCGGAATGGCGCCTGCAGCCGGTCGGCCAGGCCCGCGGCATGACGGTGCACGAAAGCCAGTCGCTGCTGATGGAGATGCAGGCCGCGCGCAGCGCGCAGTTCTGCAGGCATCTCTCCGGCCTGTTGCGCGAAACCTTCCCGGGTCAGGACGGCGCGCTGTCGCCGGAGAACCTGCAGCTGATCTACAGCCGCGTGCAGCCCGGCTTCATCCGGGTCGATGCCGACGAGGTGACCTATCCGGCCCACGTGATCCTGCGCTACGGGATCGAGAAGGCGCTGTTTCGCGGCGATCTGCAGCTCGCCGATGTGCCGGGCGTATGGAGCGCGGAATTCAAGAAGCTGCTCGGCCTCGATGTGCCGTCCGATCGCGAAGGCGTGCTGCAGGACGTGCACTGGTACGACGGCGCCTTCGGCTACTTCCCGTGCTACAGCCTCGGCGCCATGACTGCCGCGCAGTTGTTCGAGGCTGCCTGCGCCGCGCATCCGGAAATCCCGGCGGAGATCGAACAGGGCAAGTTCGCCGTCCTGCAGGGCTGGCTGAAGGAGAATGTCCATGGCCTCGGCTCCAGCCTCTCCACCCCCGAGCTCGTCACCCGCGCCACCGGGCGCCCGCTGGATGTGGGCGTGTTCAAGCGGCATCTGGAGCGGCGGTATCTAAGTTGAACTCCCTATAGGGTCTCCGAAGATATTCCTTGAATTCCGCGGCCTTTTCAGTTATTTCAGTTAGAGGAAATGGGCTTGCAGGAGTATTGCCATGGGCGCGGATGTGAAGGGCTACATCACCGTTCCGCCCGCCGACCTCGAGCGCGGCCGGGGCGGCATGGACTTGCTCGATCGCGCAAAGCCGTCGGATCGCATTGAAATCGGCATCGTCCACAAGGACGGGACTGAGGAGCGGGTTCGCATGCCGGCGTCGATCGGCACTGCGATCCGCGATCTGCTGCGGACCTTGCGAACATCGAACCGCGTCGCGGTGATCGGGGAATCCGAAGAGTTGTCGCCAGAGGAAGCAGGCAAGATCCTTGGAATTTCGCGGCCGCTGGTCGTCCGGAAGATGGATGCCGGCAAGCTGCCATTCCGCTATGTGGGCGCGCATCGCCGGTGCAAGCTGTCGGATGTCCTGGCCCTGAAGGAAGAAGAGGAGCGGCGGAACCAGGCCCTTCGCGAGCTCGTCGAGGACAGCGAGGACCTGGCCAAGAACCATGGCCTCTAAGGTCAAAGCGGTGCTGGACGCCTGCGTCCTGCACCCCTTTCACCTGCGCAACCTGTTCCTGCAACTCGCTGTTGATGTCATCGATCTGTTCTGGAGCGATGAAATCAGCCGCGAATGGCTCAAGAGCGGTTCCGTCCACGTTGCATCTGCGCCGATGGAGCGGCTCATCGGTCAGCTTGCCAAGATGAATGCAGTCTTGCCGGATGCCAACGTACAGGGCTGGGAACAGTACTTGCAGGACATCCCCGCGCTGCCGGACGACAACGACCGCCACGTCGTCGCAGCAGCAAGACAGGCCGGCGCGGGATATATCGTCACCTAGAACACGGCGCACTTCCCGAAAGCGATCCTTGGACCATTGCACGTCGCGGCAATCAATCCAGGCGACTTCCTGTTGAAGCTCCTGGAGCCGGATGCCGAGCTGGTCATTGATGTCGTTGAACGGGCGCGGCTAAACCTGACGAAGAGCGCCCCAAGTTTGCAGGACTATCTCGAAATTCTCGCCAATCAGAAGGTGACGAACTTCGTCGAGCAACTTCGGGGCGCATTGGAGTCGTGAGCGTGCAGCCGGATCGTGAAAGGCCATGCCACCCTGGCATTCACGCCTACTGAAAAATCACTGGTTCCGGCTGCTCCTTGCGGCAAAGCTGCGCCCTTACTAAGGTCCATCCCGAACTCCGGCTGAAGGACGCCTCCTTGCGCTACGTCTCGACCCGCGGCGCCGCTCCGGCGCTTGGTTTTACCGATGTGTTGCTCGCCGGCCTGGCGCGCGACGGCGGGCTCTATGTGCCGGAGACCTGGCCCAGGCTGACGGCGGACGAGATCCGCGCCCTGCGCGGCCTCAGCTACGAGCAGATCGCCTTCCGCATCATGCGGCCGTTCGTCGGCGGCGAGATCGCCGACGCCGATCTTGAAGCCATGATCGAGGATGCCTATGGCACCTTCCGCCATCAGGCGGTCGTGCCGCTGAAGCAGCTCGACGACAATCTGTGGTTCATGGAGCTGTTCCACGGCCCGACCCTCGCCTTCAAGGACGTGGCGCTGCAGCTGGTCGGCCGGCTCTACGACCATGTGCTGACCAGGCGCGGCCAGCGCGTCACCATCATCGGCGCGACTTCCGGCGACACCGGCTCCGCCGCCCTCGAAGCCTGCCGCGACCGCGCCGGCATCGACATCTTCATGCTGCACCCGAAGGGCCGCGTGTCCGAGGTGCAGCGCCGGCAGATGACCACCATCCAATCCGCCAACGTCTTCAACATCGCCGTCGACGGCTCGTTCGACGATTGCCAGGACCTGGTGAAGGCGATGTTCAACGATCACGCCTTCCGCGACGCCATCAACATGTCGGCGGTCAATTCGATCAACTGGGCGCGCGTGATGGCGCAGGTGGTCTACTACGCCGCCGCCGCGGTGGCGCTGGGCGCGCCGGACCGGCGCGTCGGCTTCTCGGTGCCGAGCGGCAATTTCGGCAACATCTTCGCCGGCTATGTCGCGCGCCAGATGGGCTTCGACCTCGCGCCGCTGATCGTCGGCGCCAACCGCAACGACATCCTGGCGCGCTTTTTCAAGACCGGCCGCATGGAGATCAGCGGCGTCGAGCCGAGCCTCTCGCCCAGCATGGACATCCAGGTCTCCTCCAACCTCGAGCGGCTGCTGTTCGACCTCTACGACCGCGACGGCAAGAGGCTGGGCGAGGCAATGGCGGCGTTCCGCCAGACCGGAAAACTCGCCGCGCCCAAGGAAAACTGGAGCCGTGTCGAGGGCCTGTTCCGCGCCGCTTCCCTGGACGATCCCGGCACCCTGCGCGCCATGGGCGAACTTCACCATGCGACCGGGGAGCTGATCGACCCCCACAGCGCCATCGGCATCCATGCCGCCCGGGCCTGCCGCACGGACGCCAAGACCCCGATCGTCGCTCTCGGGACCGCCCACCCCGCCAAGTTCCCAGATGCCGTGGAAAAGGCCACGGGAATCCGCCCCGAATTGCCCGAATTCCTCGCCGATCTGCATCAGCGGCCGGAGCGGATGGCCGGCTTGCCGAAGGCGCTCAAGGCGGTGCAGGATCATGTCCTGTCGCACCGGCGCAATGATCGGAACGGTTGAATGAAAATCTCCGCGGCGGACACTGTCCGCGTCACCACGCTCGCCAACGGATTCCGGGTGGCGACCGACCGCATGGATTCGGTCGAGACCACCTCGCTCGGCGTATGGGCCGGCGTCGGCACCCGCAACGAGCCGGCCGAGCACAACGGCGTCGCGCATCTGCTGGAGCACATGGCGTTCAAGGGCACGCGCCGGCGCAGCGCCCGCGACATCGTGGTGGAGATCGAGGATGTCGGCGGCTTTCTCAACGCCTATACCGGCCGCGAGCAGACCGCGTATTTCGCCAAGGTGCTGGCGGACGACACCCCGCTGGTGGTCGATATCCTCGCCGACATCCTGCAGAACTCGATCTTCGATGCCGACGAGCTGACGCGCGAGCGCGCCGTCGTGCTGCAGGAGATCGGCCAGGCCGAGGATACCCCCGACGACATCATCTTCGATCACTTCCAGGAGACCGCCTTCCCGGACCAGGCGATGGGCCGCCCGGTGCTCGGCCGCGCCGAGATCGTGCGCGAGCTGCCGCGCGAGACTGTCGCCGGCTACATGGCCAGCCGCTATCGCGCCGGCCAGATGGTGCTGGCCGCATCCGGCCAGCTCGACCACGACGCGCTGGTGGCGATGGCCGAGAAGCTGTTCTCAGGGCTGCCGAGCGGCGCGGTGCCGGCGACCGAAGGCGCACGCTATGCCGGCGGTGACGGCCGCTTCGCGCGCGAGCTGGAACAGGTGCACTTGGCGCTCGGGTTCCACGGCGTCACCTACACCGATCCCGACTATTATGTCGCCGCGGTGCTGTCGCAGCTGCTGGGCGGCGGCATGTCCTCGCGCCTGTTCCAGGAGATCCGCGAGAAGCGCGGCCTGGTCTATTCGATCCACTCCTTCACCAGCTCCTATGCCGACGGCGGCATCTTCGGCATCTATGCCGGCACCGGCGAGAAGGAGGTGGCGGAGCTGCTGCCGGTGGTGTGCGACGAGCTTGCCAAGCTGCCCGACGATCTGACCGAGCCGGAAGTGAAGCGCGCCGCCGCGCAGCTGCGCGCCGCCACCCTGATGGCGCGCGAGAAGCCGAGCGCGCGCTGCGAGCAGTTGGCCAGCCAGCTCTTGATCTACGGCCGGCCGATCCCGCCGGCCGAGGCGGTGGCGCGCATCGATGCCGTCACCATCGACGAGCTCAAGCGGCTGGCACGGCGCCTCACGCAATCGCCGCCGACGCTGACCGCCCTCGGCCCGATCGGCCAAGTGATGGAATACGACGCGCTCAGGCAACGGCTTTCCTGATCCCATATGTTCGACCTCGGCCCCAGCTATGTGCCGCTGCCGCCGGAGCTGGCCGATGCGAAGGTGCGCCTGCGCCCGCCGCGCTTTTCCGATTATCGCGCCTGGCAGGCGCTGCGCGAGCACAGCCGCACGTTCCTCGAGCCGTGGGAGCCGGTGTGGGAGAGCGACATGCTGACGAGAGCCGCCTACCGCAAGCGCGTGCGCCTGACGGTGCGCGACTGGCGCGACGACCGCGGCTACGGCTTCCACATCTTCACCAGCCGCGATATGGAGCTGGTCGGCGGCGTGAACCTCACCGGCGTGCGCCGGCGCGCCGCGCAATATGCCAGCCTCGGCTACTGGATGGGCGAGGCCGTCTCCAACAAGGGCCTGATGTCGGCGGCGCTGCGGCTGCTGCTGCCGGCCGCCTTCCAGGAGTTCGGCCTGCACCGCGTCGAAGCCGCCTGCATCCCGGAGAACGCGCCCAGCCGCGCCTTGCTCGACAAGTTCGGCTTCCGCCAGGTCGGCCTCGCGCGCCAGTACCTGCGCATTAACGGCAGCTGGCGCGACCACGTGCTGCACGAGCTGCAGATCGACGACCTGATGTCCTCGCGCGGCATGCTCGGCGACGCCGCACCACGGGCGCGGCTGGTGGACCGGCGAGCCTAGGATACGCTCGTGGTGGAAAGGGGGCGTGATGACAATCGTAACTAGAGGGCGCGCACTCACGCTTTTCTTCGTAGACGGCAGGCCTGATGGAATGCTGGCAGCCAAGATCTTCGGCTGGGAAGGCCGTGTGCTGAAATTTCCACGTACTCAACTGAGTGACGCGCTGGGACGTCCTGAGGCCCAGTATACGGGTGTTTATCTATTGTTTGGGGAGAACGAGACAGGACCGATTCTCTACGTGGGCGA
>DATFDU010000569.1:0-5901 GCA_035251915.1 Dongiaceae bacterium
CAGCGCCAGACGCCGTGGGATTCCTCCTCGCTCACCGGCCCTGTCATTCTCAAGGAAGAGAAGCCCACGCAAGAACCACAGGTCGCGGCGGTGACACCGACTGCGCCAGCGCCATCGCCCGCGGCCAATCAACAGGCGGAGCTGCTGTTCTGGGATTCGATCAAGAGCAGCGATAATCCGGCGACCTTCGAGGCCTACCTCAAGCAGTTCCCGAACGGCGTCTTCGCCGGTCTGGCGCAAGCCAGGCTCGATGAGCTCAAGGCCGAGCCGACGGAGACGCAGAGCGCCGGGCGCCAGATCCAGCCGGCGGCTCCGCAGCCGGGCCCGGAGGCGGAGCCGGAAATGTTGCCGCCGCCTCCGATCCAAGACATGACCGGAACCTATGTCGCCACCAGACCGACCAATGTGCGCGAGCAGCCGGGGACCATGCACAAGATCATCGGCAAGCTGGCGGTCGACCAGGCGGTCGATGTGACCGGCCGGACCGGCGAATGGCTGCGCATCTCGGTCAAGGGCAAGACCGGCTTCGTCAGCAGCAAGCTGATGGCTGAATCCGCCGCCGCGGAAGTCGACGCCTGGACCGCGCTCAAGAGTGCGCCGAGCGAAGCAGGGGCAAAGGACTTCATCGCGAAGCATCCCGCAGGTTATTTCCGGCCCAAGGCGGAGGCGATGCTGGTGAAGCTGGAGGCCAAGAAGGCCGTGCCGGTGACCGAGACCACAGAGGAAGCGGCGCCCGTCGCGCCGGTTGCTGCATCGCAGCCCGCTGCGTCCGCACCGACGCAACAGGCCGCGGTCGCGCCCACGGCGAAGAAACCGGTCATCCGCATATCGGGCACGCTGCGCGAGAAGGTGGAACGCTATCTGAAGAACTCACGGTCCTTCAGCGCACATTATCGCTTCCTGGCGGTCAACGCGGCCGGAGACAAGATCGGCACCTCCAGTTGCCGAAAGGTGGTGAGCTATCTTTCGGATGGTTGCGCCGGCATCAGCAATCCCTATGACGGCGCGAAGCGGATGGCGCTGCAGGCCTGCGGTCGCCCGAACGAATGCCGTCTGATTTTTGATGGAGCGCAGAAGATCGGCGACTTCGAAATCGAGTGGTACTAGCTGGCCGATCGCGATCTTGAGTTTTTCCGCCCGCTCGCGCACCATCGCGGCACGAACCATGCGGCGGGTGCGATGGCAATCCTTCAAGAAGACAGAACGAAGACGGCGGCAGGACAAGGCGTCTACGGACTGCCGGCGCGCTGGTATTGGGAGCGCGACATCTGGCAGGCGGAGCGGCGCCAGATCTTCGCGCGCGAATGGCAGCTGGTGGGACCGGCGAGCGACCTGCCGAATCCCGGCGACTATGTCGCGGCCGAGGTCGCAGGCTACCGCTTTTTCGTGATCCGCGACCGCGACGGCAGCCTGCGCGGCTTCCACAACGTGTGTCCGCACCGCGCCTCGCAGCTGCTCGACGACGGGCACGGCCATTGCGGCGTGCTGCGCTGCCGCTATCATGGCTGGGTGTTCGACACCGCCGGCAACCTGAAGCGCGCGCCGGACTTCGGCGAGGCCGACTGGTTCAAGAAGGAAGACAACGGCCTGATGCCGATCCGGGTCGAGACCTGGCGCGGATTGGTGTTCGCGAACTTCGATGCCGGCGCGCCGTCGCTGGTGGACTCCCTCGGCAGCCTGCCGGAGACGGTGAAGGACTATCCGATGGAAACCTTCGCCAAGGTGCGCCAGGTCGAGTTCGAGATGCGCTGCAACTGGAAGAACTACACCGACAATTTCGTCGAGGGCTACCACATCCCCGGCATCCACCCGAGTTTCCATGCGGTGATCGATTTCTCGAAGTTCGAGACCACCCACGGCGATGCGCTCGTCATCATGACCGCGCCGCAGAAGAACGGCTCGATCTATGGCGGGCTGTGGCTGTGGGGCTGGCCGAACTTCACCCTGTCGGTCTATCCCGGCGGCATGAACTGCTCGCGCATCGTGCCGCTCGCCGAGAACCGCACGCGCCTGGTCTACAGCTTCTTCTTCCGCGACGTGAGCGAGACCGCGAAAGAGCAGAACGAGCGCACGATCGAGACCAACTGCGACATCGTGCGCGAGGATTTCGGCATCTGCGAGCGCTCGCAGGCGAACCTGGAAGCCGGTATCTTCCGGCGCGGCCCCTTGAGTCCCAAGCACGAAGTCGGCGTCCGCTATTTCCACGACCGCGTGCGCCAGGCGATGGCGCGAGACGGGATCGTGGAAGAGGAGTGGGTGCGATAGCGTCACCACGCTTGCGTCACCTCGCCGAAAGGAGAGGCGGCGGCCGCAACGTCACAACAATTCAACCAGTGGCGGCGTTCATTCCGGCAGGCCAGCCTTGCGCAGGCCGGCCGCGAAGATGGCGAGATCATGCGGGCGGTGGATCGGCAGCCAGTCATTGATGGTGGAGATGCGGAGCGTGGGGTCGAGCTGGCGCAGGTGCTGCATCGCTCGCCGCGCTTCGCCGGTCCGTCCGGCGAGGGCGTGGCTGGCGGCGATGATGGCGACCACCATCAGGAAACTCGGCAGGTCGCGGAACGACTTCTCGGCCCAGGATGAGGCTTCGTCGATGCGGCCGGCAAACAGATGCGCCACGGCCATGCCCGCCCGCATGCGGTACATTTCCGGGTCCAGCGGACTGAGACGCATCGCCTGGCCGAAATGCTGGATGGCGCCCTCGGGATCGCCGCGCCAGACCCGGACGAATCCGCCCAGGAACCAGGCGGCGGCCAGATTGGGATTGAGCACCTTCGCGCGGTCGATCAAGGCCAGTCCGGCATCAAGCTCGCCGGCGAGATGGGCAAGCGCATGGCCGGCGCGCGTGAGGGCGACCGCATCATCCATGCCCAGCTCGATCGCGCGGCGGGTCAATCGCGTCCCCTCGGCGATCTCGCGCGCCCGATCGACCATCCAGCCATTGACCTTGCGCCAGAAGTGGCACCAGGCCGCCATGGCATAGGCCGGCGCATAGTCCGCGTCGAGCGCGATCGCCTTGGCGAGCAGGCTGAGCGCTTCGTCGACGGTGTCCCGCGTTCCGTGATGCAAGTTCGCCATGGCGCGCAGATAGTAATCGTAGGCGTCCAGGCTTTCGGTCGGCTTATGCTTCGCGCGCTCGATCTCGGCGCGCTCCAGTTGCGGCGCGATCGCGCCGACGACGTCCGTGGTCAGCTGGTCCTGCAGGGCGAAGATGTCGCCGATCCTGCCTTCGAAGCGCTCCGACCAGAGATTGGTGCCCGTGGTGGCATCGACCAGCTGGCCGGTGATCCGCACCCGGTTCGCCGCCTGGCGCAGGCTGCCTTCGAGGATGTAGCGCACGCCCAGGTCCCGGCCGACCTGTTTCACGTCGACGGCCCGGCCCTTATAGGTGAAGCTCGAGTTTCGCGCGATCACGAACAGCGAGCTTATGCGCGACATGGCGGCGATGATGTCCTCCACCACGCCATCGACGAAATAGTCCTGGGCCGGATCGCCGCTCAGATTCAGGAACGGCAGAACGGCGATGGAGGGGCGATCCGGAAGGGTCAATGCCGGCCCATACGGCTTGGGTGTAGCGGCGCTTTCGGCAGCATCCACTTCCCGCACGTCGCCGACAAACCGATAGCCCTTGCGCGCGATCGTGCGGACCAAGCGCTGCTCTTCCCCAGAATCGCCGATGGCCCTGCGAAGGGCGTTGATGTGGCTGGTCATGGTGGATTCGGAGACGATCCGGCCGCCCCAGACTGCGGCGATCAGATCGTCCTTGCTGACAACCTGGGTCCGGTTCCGGACGAGATACATCAGCAGATCGAAGACCTGCGGCCCGACCGCGACCGGCTTTGACCCGCGGGTGAGCTCCCGCCGGTCCGGATCGAGCAGGTGATCGTCGAATGCAAACCTCACGCCGGCCCCCATGATCCGGGTGCGTCCGACCCGCCAGAGATGCAAACCATTGAAAGGAGGGCAATCCTGCCAAGGAAGTGGACCGGGAGGAGGCTCCCGTCAAGAGCGACGAGATCGGCCGCCTTCATTTATTTGGACAGAAGCTGAAGACAATTTGGACGAAGCCGCAAAGTCTTGCCGCACGCCTTGCGTCATCCTCCCTCCATCAGCTTCGCCAATCCAGGAGGAACATCTCATGAAGATCGTTGTCATCGGCGGCACCGGCCTCATCGGCAGCAAGGTTGTAGCGAACCTGTGCCAGAAGGGCCACGAGGTCATCGCGGCGTCCCCCAATACGGGCGTCAACACCATCACCGGCGAAGGGCTCGCCGAAGCCGTCGCCGGGGCCCAGGTCGTCATCGACCTCGCCAACTCCCCGAATTTCGCGGACGACGCCGTCATGACCTTCTTCACGACGGCGGGCCGCAACATCGCCGTGGCGGAAAAGGCGGCCGGCGTGCGGCATCACATCGCGCTCTCGGTGGTCGGCAGCGACCGCAACCCGGAAAGCGGCTACCTGCGCGCGAAGGTCGCCCAGGAAGAGCTGATCAAGACATCGGGGATTCCCTACACGATCATCCGCTCGACCCAGTTCTTCGAGTTCCTCGGCGGCATCGCCCAGTCCGCGACCGACGGCAACACCATTCGCCTGTCGCCGGCGCATCTGCAGCCGGTCGCGTCGAACGACGTCGCCGCCCTGGTGACCAAGGTGGCGACGGCTGCGCCGGTGAACGGCGTGATCGAACTGGCCGGACCGGAACGCATCGGTCTCGACGATCTGGTCCGCCGCTATCTCACGGCCAAGCACGATGACCGCAAGGTGGTCACCGACGTCCACGCCCGTTATTTCGGCACCGAGCTGAACGACAGGTCCCTGACCCCTGGCGACAGCCCGAACATCGGCTCCACCTCGTTCGAAGCCTGGCTCGCCCAGGCGTAGCCCAGGGCGCACGCCAACCAGGAGATTCAAAATGTTCACACGACTCATCGGCGGGCTGCTGCTCGCAACCCTCGCTCTGACCCCCGCCTTGGCCGCCGATCCGGCTAGGTCCAAGGTGACGGTGGTTTTCGACCATGCGCTGCCCAACGTCCCCGGCAAGAGCATGAAGGGTGTGCTGGTCGAATATCCGCCCGGCGGGTCCTCGCCCGCGCACACCCATCCGAATTCCGCCTTCATCTACGCGACGGTCCTGGCAGGGGCCATTCGCAGCCAGGTCAATGACGGACCGGTGACGGTCTATCGCGCCGGGGAGAATTTCTCCGAGATGCCGGGCGACCACCACGCCGTCAGCGCGAACGACAGCGAGACCGAGCCCGCCAAGCTGCTGGCCGTGTTCGTGCTCGACACCAGCGAGACAACCCTTGTCTTCGACGACAAGGAATAGCGGACGATGTCGGGCTTGAAGGACAAGGTTGTGATCATCACGGGTGGAACCTCCGGCATCGGCCGCGCCGCGGCCCGCGGCTTTGCCGAACGCGGCGCCAAGGTTCTCATCACCGGGCGGCGCTCCGCGCCCCTCAGGCAGGCCACCGGCGATCACCCCCACATCGCCGGTGTCACGGCAGATGTCTCTATACCCGCCGACGCCGCCCGGACCATCACCGAGACTCTCAATGCCTGGGGCCGGCTGGACATCCTGGTGAACAATGCCGGCGCGGGCGCGATTCTCTCGCTGGCCGACGCCAAGGCCGAGCAGATCGCCGGAATCTTCGCGGTCAATGTGTTTGGTCCCAGCCTGCTTGCCGCGGCGGCGCTGCCATACCTGGCGGCGACGAAGGGAAGCATTGTCAACGTCTCGAGCACGTTCGGCAGCAAGCCGGCCGCGGGGTTGTCCCACTATGCCGCGAGCAAGGCCGCGCTGGATCACTTGACGCGCTGCTGGGCGCTCGAGCTTGCGCCGCAAGGGGTGCGCGTCAACGCGGTCGCGGCCGGCCCTACCGAGACCGGGGCGTTGACAG
>DATFDU010000570.1:0-7790 GCA_035251915.1 Dongiaceae bacterium
GCCGCTCGGCCGGCTGGTTCATATCGGGTCGATTTCGGATGCAGACGCCAAGATGGCCGAAACCACCAAGCGCGCGTTCGACGCAGTGCTCGGCGCCCTGCGGCCCGGCGCCAAGGCGCGGCAGGTCTACGCCGCCTGGCAACAGGTGGTCGACGATGCGGGCCTTCAGCACTACCGCCGGCACCATTGCGGCTATTGCGTCGGCATCGGCCTGTCGCCATCCTGGACCGGCGGCAACAAGGTCGTCGGCCTGCGCCACGATTCCGAGATGGAGATTCGGGAAGGCATGTCGTTCCACGTCCTGTCCTGGCTGATGGGAACCGGGCGCGGCGATTATTTCATTTCCAATGCGGTGCTGCTGGGCGCCCAGGGGCCGGAAGTCCTGACCCGCACGCCCACCGGCCCGATCGTCAGATAGGAGCTTCTCATGATCCGCAACGACCAACTCGACCAGTGGGATCGCGACCATTTCTTTCATCCTTCGACCCACCTCGGCCAGTTCGCGCGCGGCGAGATGCCGAACCGGATCATCGCCGGCGGCGACGGCGTGTATATCCAGGACCGCGACGGCACCAGGCTGCTCGATGCGTTCGCCGGGCTCTATTGCGTCAATGTCGGCTATGGCCGGCCGGAGATCGCCGAGGCGATCGCCAAACAGGCGCGCGAGCTCGCCTACTACCATGCCTATGTCGGACATGGCACCGAGGCCTCGATCACCCTGGCGCGCATGGTGCTGGAGCGGGCGCCGAAGAACATGTCCAAGGTCTATTTCGGCCTCGGCGGCTCCGATGCCAACGAGACCAACATCAAGCTGGTCTGGTACTACAACAACATCCTCGGCCGTCCGGGCAAGAAGACCATCATCTCGCGCTGGCGCGGCTATCACGGCTCCGGCCTGATGACCGGATCGCTGACCGGGCTCGAGGCGTTCCACAAGAAGTTCGACCTGCCGCTGGATCAGGTCACGCATACCGAGGCGCCATACTACTTCCGGCGGCCGGATGCGGCGATGTCGGAGGAAGAGTTCTCCGTTTATTGCGCGGCCAAGCTTGAAGAACTGATCCTCCAGGAAGATCCCGACACCGTTGCCGCCTTCATCGGCGAGCCGGTGCTGGGCACCGGCGGCATTGTCCCGCCACCGAAAGGCTATTGGGCGGCGATCCAGCCCGTGCTGAAGAAATACGACATCCTGCTGATCGCCGATGAAGTGGTCACCGGCTTCGGCCGGCTTGGCAGCATGTTCGGCTCGCACCATTACGGCATCGAACCCGACATCATCACCATCGCCAAGGGCCTCACTTCCGCCTATGCGCCGCTGTCCGGCTCGATCATTTCGGACAAGGTGTGGAAGGTGCTGGAGCGTGGCACCGATGAGCTCGGCCCGATCGGCCATGGCTGGACCTACTCCGCCCATCCGATTGGCGCGGCCGCCGGCATCGCCAACCTGAAGCTGATCGATGAGCTCGGGCTGGTCGACAACGCGCGCGATGTCGGCGCCTACTTTCTGTCAACCATGCGCGACGCCCTCGCCCGGCAGCCGATCGTCGGCGAGGTGCGCGGCGAAGGCCTGTTGTGCGCGGTCGAGCTGGTGGAGGACCGCGCCGCCCGCCGCTTCTTTGATCCTGCGAAGAAGATCGGACCGCAGGCGGCGGCCGCTCTGCTGAAGCGCGGCGTGATCGCGCGCGCGATGCCGCAGGGAGACATCCTCGGCTTCGCGCCTCCGCTCTGCCTGACGCGGCAGGAGGCCGACATCGTCGTCATGGCGACGCGGGATGCGATCGAGGAAGTGGCGGCGGGCCTACGCCGGTAGGCGGCCGCCTCTCCGCCTCGACGATGCGGCTGCGGCTCGGCTCTTAGCCGGCTTCTGGCGCGGGCCGTAGTTCTTGAACTTCTCGATCACGCGCGTGATTTCCGCGTCGGGCAGGATCTGTGCGTTGTCGAGCGCCAGCGACAGGTAGTATTGCCGCGCCAGGGTCTCGATCTCGACCGCCAGCCAGAGCGCGCGCCGCACGTCCGAGCCGGTGGCGATCACGCCGTGATTGCGCAGCAGGCAGCAGGTGCGCCCCTCCAGAGCTTTCATCGCGAGGTCTGACAGTTCCTCCGTGCCATAGGTCGCATAGGGCGCGACCCGGATGTCCGGCCCGCCGGCCGCAGCGACCATGTAGTGGATGGCCGGGATCGGCTTGTTGCAGATCGCCAGGGTCGTCGCATAGGTGCTGTGAGTGTGCACCACCGATCCGACCTCGGGCCGGTCCTGCAGGATGCGCAGGTGGAACCGCCATTCCGAAGAGGGCGCCAGCGCGCCGTGCCACTTGTCGCCCTTGCCGGAGATCAGCGTGGTGACGAGGTCCTTGGCCTTCAGCTCCTCGTAGGGGACGCCGGACGGCGTGATCAGCATTAACTTACCGTAGCGCGCACTGATGTTGCCGGACGTGCCCTGGTTGATGCCGAGCCCGTTCATCGAGCGGCAGGCGCTGATGATGCTCTCTCGTAATTTCAGTTCCGCTTTATCCATGTTTCTTTCCTTGAAATGCCATCAGGCGGCCAGCGCCTTGCCGGTTGCCTGGTCGAACAGATGAACGCGCTCCAGCAGCGGCATCAGGCGCACTTCGTCGCCGGGATCGAGCTTCAGGCGGTCCTGCGTGACCGCGCAGACTTCCTCGCCCGCCAGGTCCGCGTAGATGTGGATCTCGGCGCCGGTCGGCTCGACCACGATCACCTTGGCGCCGAGGCCGCCGCTGTTGCCGGAGGGCCTCAGATGCTCCGGCCGGATACCATAGACCACCTTCTGCCCCGGGCTGACCGCCGCTTTCGGCGACAGCGGCAAGACGATGGTGCCGCTGCGCACCACGGGCGCGCCGTTCTCCGCCGCGACCTCGCCGCGCATCAGGTTGATGCCGGGCGAGCCGATGAACTCCGCGACGAACAGGTTGGCCGGATTGTCGTAGACCGCGAGCGGACCTCCGATCTGCTCGATCCGGCCGTCCTTCAGGATCACGATGACGTCGGCCATGGTCATGGCCTCGATCTGGTCGTGCGTGACATAGACCGTGGTGGTGGAGAGCCGCTGGTGCAGCGCCTTGATCTCGGTCCGCATCTGGACCCGCAGCTTGGCATCCAGATTGGACAGCGGCTCGTCGAACAGGAACACGGCCGGATCGCGCACGATGGCGCGCCCCATGGCGACGCGCTGGCGCTGGCCACCGGACAGCTGGCGCGGATATCGGCCGAGATAGGCGGTCAAGTCGAGAATCGAGGCCGCCCATTCGACGCGCTTCCTGATCTCCGCCTGCGGCATCTTCTTGAGCTGCATGGAGAACGCCATGTTGTCGAAGACCGACATGTGGGCGTAGAGCGCATAGTTCTGGAACACCATGGCAATGTCGCGGTCCTTCGGATGGAGGTCGTTCACCACCCGTCCGCCGATCGCGATCTCGCCGGCGCTGATCGGCTCGAGCCCGGCGATCATGCGCAGCAGGGTCGACTTGCCGCAACCTGAGGGGCCGAGCAGGACGACGAAGCTGCCGTCCTCGATGTTGAGGGCGATGCCGTGGATCACCTCCAGGTCGCCGAAGCTCTTCCTGACATTGCGAACCGTGACAGCGGCCATCGCGCTAGGCCCTCCTTGCACTGCCGGCACGCGCCGACAGGATCCTGTTGGCGATCTCGACGAAGCCCGCGCCGCCGCGCGCCTCGGACACGAAGGCCGGCAGCGCGCTCATGCGCGAGGCGAAGTCGCGCACGTTGGCGACGCCGCAGCCATACGGAAAAAATCGGAACATCGGCTCGTCATTCGGGCTGTCGCCGCAGAACACGAACAGCGACCGCGCGGTCTCGAGGTCGACCCCGAGCGCGTCGCGCGCGAAGACCCGCGTCATCGACAGCTTGTCGTATTGCCCGAACCAGCCGTTGACGTGTATCGAGGACACCTTGGCGATGGCGCCGGCCTCATGGAAAAGCGCGACGATGCGGTCGACCGCTTCCGGCGGCAACGGCGCGACATCTTCCCGGAAGTCGATGGCGAGATCGGCCTCGCGATAGAGCTGGTCGGAGGCGATCGCGGCGCCCGGCACTTCCTTGAGAATGCGCTCGGCCAGGACCTCCAGCTTGCGGCGATTGCCCGTGCGCTCCGACGGGCTGGCAGCGAAGTGGCGGATCATCTTGCGCGCCTTGTGGTCGTAGCGGAAGTAGAAAGCGCCGTTCTCTCCCACCACCCCGCTCACCGGCCAGAAGCGCGCGACCATGTCGCACCAGCCCGCCGGCCGGCCCGTGATCGGAACGACCGCAAGGCCGGCGTCATGCAACCGCTCGAGCGCGCCGTAGGCCGCGGCCGGCAGCCGACCGTCGGTGGTGATCGTATCGTCGATGTCGGTGAACACGCCGACCAGGTTGCGCGCAACCTCCGCCGGCAAGCTGGACACAGGCCGCATCGTTGCCTCAGTCATGACCGCGCTCCACGAAGTCCGCCAGGCGCGCGTTCCAGGACGAGAGGGTCGGCCACAGATCGGCGTAGATGGCGCGCAGCTCGGCATAGCGCGCGACACGTCTGTCATCGGGCTCGAAGGTGCGCGTGGTCTCGCCCGCCATCGCCTTGGATGCCTCCGCAAGGCTTGGAAACCAGCCGCAGCCCTTGGCCGCCGCCATGGCGGCGCCGAGAGAAGAGGCTTCGACCGTCGTGGAGCGCAGGACAGGCCGCGCCGTTGCGTCGGCCAGGATCTGGCTCCACAGGTCGGAGGCCGCGCCGCCGCCGATCGCCACATAGCGGTCGATCTTCGCGCCGGTCGCCTGCTCCGCCTGGTTGGTGCAGATCGTCTGTTCCAGCGCGATTCCCTCCAGCAGCGAGCGATACACGTCGCCGCGATGGGTGGAGCCGGAGATGCCGGCGATGACGCCGCGGGCAGCGCTGTCCCAATGCGGCGTCATGCAGCCCTGCCAATAGGGCACCAGCACAACGCCTCCGGCCCCGATCGGGCTGGCGGCCGCTTCCGCCTCCAGCTTCGGCAGCAGGTCGCGCAGGCGGGTGGCATCGGCGTGGAACATCTCGCGCGCCAGCCAGTCCACCAGGAAGGTGCCGGAGCGCAGGCAAGTCTCGAAAATGTAGCCCTGGTCCGCGACTGCGATCTCAGTCCGGAAGGCGCGGTGGTGGGCGTAGTCGGTGCCGTAGCTGCCGGAGACAATGGCGGTGCCGAGATTGACGTAGGCCAGCCCCGGCGTGCCGACGCCAACGCCCGCCCCCGCGCATTGCCCATCGCCGCCGCCGGCGATCACCGGCGTGCCGCGCCGCAATCCTGTGGCTGCGGCAGCGCCATCGGTCACCTCGCCGGTCGACGTGCCGGGTGCCACCAGCGGCGGCATCTTGGCGCGATCAATGCCGGCCGCGTCCAGGATCTCCGTCGACCACTGCCGCGTCCGCATGTCGAGCGCGCCCATGGGATCGGCCGAGGCGACCGACGTCGACCAGCGGCCGGTCAGCCGGAATGTCAGATAGGCGTGCACCTCCGCGAGGCGCGCGGCGCGGTCCAGGGTCGCGGGCTCATGCTCGCGCAGCCAGATCATGCGATAGAGGCACGGAATGACATCCAGCGGCTTGCCCGAGATCGCATGCACCCGCTCGGCGCCGAAGCTTTCGCCGAAGCGCTTCTGCTGCGCGCGCGCACGGTCGTCGAGCCAAACCATGCCGGGCCGGAGCGCCGTGCCGTCCTCGGCGAAGAGCCCGAAGGTCTCACGCTGGTTGGAAATGCCGACTGCCGCGATGCGTGCGGGGTCGACCTTGGTAGTCACGTCCTTCAGCGCCTGCGCCGTCGACCGCCACCAGTCGTTCGGGTCCTGCTCGAAGAATCCGGGCTCGGGATTCGACATCGCGATCGGCGCGCGGCCTTCCGCGACGGCCTGCCCCGCGCGGTCCCAGGCGATCGCCTTGGTCGCGGAGGTCGATGAGTCGATGCCGATGACGAGGTCTTGGTTCATGCTGCGCTGTTCAAGAAGCGGGCGGAGGCGGCCTGGACCGCCTCCGCCCCAGTCATGGCGATCCTACTAGAGTTCGGCCTCTTTGACCTTGGCGTCGACCATCTTGGCGACCGCATCCATGCAGGCTTTGGCGCTGCCGCCATAATCCTGGCCGGTCAGCAGCTTGCCAAGCTCGGTCGGGATTTCGTTGGTGGAAAGCCCAGCCCACAGCGGCATGTCCGGCTCCGACGCCATCACGTTGTCGATCGTCCACTTGACGATGTCGAGGTGGCGGGTGGTGCCAGGCATGACCTTGGCTTTGGCCTTCACGCGCTCGTCGGCGAAGGAGGATTCGCGCATCGGTGCGAACCCGCCGGCCAGGGTGCACTGGGTCATGATTTCCTTGCAGCACGCCCACTGCATGAAGATCCAGGCCGCTTCCTGGTTCTTGGAATAGGCCGACAGGCCCATGATCGAGCCGCCCTGGTGGCCGAGATTCGGGATTTCGCCGAACCCGACATCCGAGGTCGATCGCAGTCCGACCGAGGATTGCAGCGGCTTGGCCGGCTCCCACAGGCCCTTCACCTTGGAATCGTCGGCGTCGAGACCGGGGAAGAATTCGTCCCAGCTCTGCACCAGCGCGACCTGGCCGGCCTGCATCATCTGGAACTGGCCATCCCAGGTCGACGCGGTCGACTGCGGCGGCGCGACCGTCAGCAGGTCCTGATACCACTCCAGGCCCTTGATGCCCTGCTCGTCGTTGCCGGCGAAGGTCTTGTCGGGACGGAAGATCGAGCCGCCATGGCCCCACACCGCCTGGGTCCAGTCGCACTCCAGCGAATAGTGGCCGGACTTTGCCTGCAGACCGGTGCCGAAGATGCCGTTGGCCTTTTCCGCCTCGTTGATGATGTGCGCGGCCTTGGTGAATTCCTCGTAGTTGGTCGGGACCGCGATGCCGTGTTTCTCCAGCAGGTCCTTGCGATACATCAGCACGAAGATCGGGATGTCGAACGGAACGCCGACCAGCTTGCCCTCGTATTTCGCAAGGCCCTCGACCAGCGGCTCGGAGAAGTCGTCCCAGTCGAAGCCCGGCATGGCGAGATCCGGCTTCGCGTTGGTGAGCTCGACCGGATCCACGCAATCGGGGGCGAAGGTCGCGACCCAGGACTGGTCAAGATAATAGAGATCATAGGTGCCGAGCTGCCCCTGCACGTCCTGCGTCGCCTTGGCCAGCACCTGCTCGAGCGGGACGATCTCCACTTCCACCTCGATGCCGGTCAGGTCGGTGAACTCGTTCTTGATCTGGTTGAGGACGACCGTTGGCGGGGTCGCTTCGCTGGTGTAGCGGATCTTGGCGCCCTTGAACTGGCCGCCGACCTCCTTCAGGAACTTCACCTGGTCATCCGGCAGGGCGGCATTTGCGCGGCTGATCACGCCGGGGTTGCGGAACGGCCGGGTGTTGCCGAGCATCCCGAGCGAAAACGCCGAGAAGCCGACGCCGGCCAGGCCCATCCGCCGCAGGAACTCGCGTTTGGTGATCCGGCGGCTGGCGAAGGCGGCCGCCGAATCCGCGATGAATGTCTGCTTGTCGTGTTTCTTGAAACCCATAGCGCTCCTCCGTTGATTGCGAGCTTGATGCTCGTTCGGTTGTCATTCCTTCAGTGACCCGAGGGTCAGTCCACGCACGAGTTGCTTCTGCACCAGCAGGATGAAGATGAAGCTCGGCACGATGGCGGACGTGCCAAGCGCCGAGATGAAGCCCCATTCCGATCCGGTGGACGTCACGAAAGTCGAAATCTTCACTGGCAGCGTTCGTATCGAGTTGGTGAGAAACAGCGAAAGCA
>DATFDU010000571.1:0-15512 GCA_035251915.1 Dongiaceae bacterium
CCGCCTGCCTTCCGGACGATGCCGCTGCCCGCCGGCTTCGTCCTCGCGCTGGTCTTCGTCGGCAACGTCCTGCCCTATCTGGAGGAGCTTGCACGCGCGTTGCGCCATCGCGCGCGCGTTGCGAACTAGGCATTCGGAACCAAATGAAGGGCGGGCTTGTTGGCTAAGGGCCAGTTTTCCCGCCAATGAGGAGAGCCCGATGCCGACTGCTGCAAAGCACACGACCGCCAACCGCCGCACTGCCGCTCGCAAGGCTGCTCGCACCCGTGCCGGCAAGGACGACGCGATCAAGCTGCTGAAGGCCGACCACAAGGAAGTGTCCGAGATGGTCGCGAAGTTCGAGAACGGCCGCCTGACCAAGGACCGCAAGGTCGCCACCGCGCGGCAGATCTGCATGGCCCTGACCGTTCACGCGCAGATCGAGGAAGAGATCTTCTACCCGGCCGCGCGCGAAGCGGTGCGCAGCGGGGAGGACCTGCTCGACGAGGCGGAGGTCGAGCATGGCTCGATCAAGGAGCTGGTTTCCGCCATCGAGAACGCCTCCCCGGACGACGACGAGCTGTTCGACGCGCGGGTCAAGGTGCTGGGCGAATACGTCAAGCACCACGTGAAGGAAGAAGAAAACCAGCTGTTCCCGAAGATCCGCAAGAGCGACATGGACCTCGAAGAGGTCGGCGCGCAGCTGTCGGCGCGCAAGAAAGAGCTGATGCGAACGCTCAAGGGCGACGCCTGATCCTCAGCGACTCCCGACCACATCTGGGCCGGGCGCCCGACGGCGCCCGGCTTCCTATCGCTTCCGCACCAGCAATGGCCACGCATGCCAGAAGCTGAGGCAGATCACGGCAGTGACAGCCGCCGCAACCATGCCTGACGTGCTCGAGCCTAGTGCCTACGCGGCAGCCTAGTGCCTACTCGGCGGCCCTGGCCGGCACCAGCTCCACCTTGATCCAGCCGGGATCGCGGCGATCGAACGCCTCATACGCCTCGATCGCGCCGCTGAGAGGCTCGGCCTGGGTCAGGATCGCCGTTGGATCGACTACGCCCGTCTCCACCAGCTCGATCAGCAGCGGGATGTATTTGCGGTGATGGCAGTTGCCCATGTTGATGGTGAGATTGCGGTTCATCGCCTTGCCGATCGGAAAGGATTCAGCGGTCGGCGGATAGACCCCGACGATCGACAAGGTGCCGGCCTTGGCCAGCGCGTCGATCGCCCAGCGCAAGGCCTGGGTCGGCGCATCGCCCGGCACCCAGTTGTCGTGCTTCGGATTGGTCTTCGGCGCCACCGCCTCGACTTCCTTCTCGAAGCTCTTCTTGTCCTTGCGCCCCGCCTTGGCCGGGCCGTGATGCGCATGCTCGGCATCGACCCCGACCGCATCGATCGCGCGGTCGACGCCGATCTCGCGGGTAAGGGCGAGGATGGTCTTGACCGGATCCTCCTTGTCGAAATTGACGATCTCGGCGCCCTGGCGGCGCGCCATCGCGAGGCGGTCGTCTTTGTTGTCGACCGCGATGATGCGGCCCGCCCGCATCAGCTTGGCGCTGGCGATCGCGAACTGGCCGACCGGTCCGCAGCCGAACACCGCGACCGTGTCGCCCGGCTCGATCTCCGCCATCTCGGCGGCGAAATAGCCGGTGGGGAAGATGTCCGACAGCAGGATCGCCTGGTCGTCGCTGACCTCGTCCGGCAGCTTCACCAAACCGACATTGGCGAACGGCACGCGCACCTTCTCCGCCTGCATGCCGGGGAAGCCGCCATTCTCGGCCGGGCCGCCGAAGAATGCGGTGCCGGCCTGCTTGCCGTTGGGATTGGCGTTGTCGCATTGCGCGAAATAGCCCGCCCGGCAATAGGAGCAGCTGCCGCAGGCGATGGTGGAGGGAATGACTACGCGGTCGCCGACCTCCAGGTTGCGCACCATCGCGCCAACCTTTTCGACGATGCCGACGCCTTCATGGCCGAGGATGGTGCCGGGCTTCACGCCGCTCGCCGTGCCGCGCACGAAATGCAGGTCGGTGCCGCAAATGGCGGAGGAGGTGAGGCGGACGATGGCGTCGGTCGGCTGCTCGATCTTCGGCTCCGGCACATCCTCGATGCGGATGTCGCCGATGCCACGAAACACGACTGCTTTCATGGGATGCTCCGGAACTACTTCTTGCGCTTTGCGGCAGCCTTCTTGCCGCCCTTGCGGCCGCCTTTGCGCGCGGCTGTCTTGGTCGTCTTCCTGCCGCGGCCGGAGCCGCTCTTCTTGCCGCCGCCGCTTTCCTTGTTGGTGGTGGCCCAGGCGCGTGCCTTGGCCTCCTTGGCCGAGACGCCGCGCTTCTTGTAGCTCTTGGCGATCTTCTCGGCTTTGCGCTTCTGCTTGCCCGTGTAGGATTTCTTGCTGCCGCGCGCCATGACGGAAGTCTCCTCGCTGCCCTATGAAGAACAGTGGATGGGAACAGGTGTTGCGCGGAAGGATAGCCGCAACAAAAGCGTGCAAAGGCTCGGAACTTTTGCCTGGGTGGTGAATTGCGCCTTTGGCCACTCACGTGGCGTGGCCGGCGAAGTCGACCCCCTCACATCGCCGGACCACGGCGGCGGCACGGATCGAGCCCGTCCCCCCGAGCGCGCTCCTTCGCCGCCGCCCGCTTCATCCCGATATCCCCCTACGTGACGGAGAAAGCCGGAGCGTCCGACCTGCCCTGGCGTTTGACGCCCGATAATCGCGCATTGCGCAAAGAGTGCGCCTACAGGACACTGCACGGAATGGCGTGCAATGACGCGCCGCAAGCTTTGCTGTTGTTGCTTGGGAAGGGCAGGCCGTGCGGGCTTGCGATCTCGCAGGACGGCAGGCCTGCAGCGTATCGTATTTGCCAGTCGCTGCTGTCGAAGACGAGCGCCAGCACTGATGGAGGTGGCCATGCCTTCCGCCAAGAACGTCACAGTCCATATCGAGCACGACATCGTATCCCTGCGGTTCAGGGCGGAAGACGGTCGGGAAGCCAAGGTTGATGTCACCCGATTGGCCGAGCAGCTGGACAGCGAGGCTCGCGCCGTCCTGCTGGCCTGGCGCGAGGATCAAAAGAAGCCGTTGCTGGCGCAGGATTTCGAGGACTAACCGAACGGAAGGAATGGTCGGAGTGAGAGGATTCGAACCTCCGGCCCCTGCGTCCCGAACACAGTGCTCTACCAGGCTGAGCTACACTCCGACACATGACGACGGGACGCGTGGTCCCGGTCGGGAACTTCTGGGCGAGCGGTATATACAGAGGCCGCCAGCCCGAAGCAAGCGACCTGTGCCGGCTGTGGGCATCTCCTGAAAAACTTCATGATTTCAGTGGCTTCCGGACGTGTCTGATCGGGCTGGCGAGGCCTTTGTCGATTGTCGCGAAAGGGCTTGTTCGCGAAAGCTTAACCGGGATGATTCCTGATCGTCATGGGTCGCGCCCAGCATCGCCGCCCTCGCTCGAACCCAGAAGGAGAGTCGCGATGAAGCGCACCCCGCCGATCCAGACCCGCCGCCAGATCCTGAAATTCGCCGGTGCCGGTGCCCTCGTGGTGCCGGTCGCCCTTGCAATGCCGCGCATCTCGCGCGCCGCCAGCCGGCCGGTGGCGACGGACGGTCTGCAGTCGGGCGACATCGGCGCCGACCACGGGGTGATCTGGGCGCGTGCCGACCGGCCGGCGCGCGCCGTGTTCGAGGTCGCGACCAACGAGGGCTTCCGCGATGCGCGCACGCTGCCCTATGCCGACGTGCTGCCGGAGAACGATCATGTCGCCAAGCTGGTCGCCGACAATCTGCCGGCCGGGCAGGACATCTTCTATCGCGTGACCTTCTCCGACCTGACCGATGTCAACGCCGTGTCCGAGCCGGTGAGCGGCCGCTTCCGCACTGCGCCATCCAACCTGCGCGACGTCTCCTTCACTTGGTCCGGCGACACCGTGGGGCAGGGTTGGGGCATCGACGAGAGCCGCGGCGGCATGAAGGCCTACGCCACCATGCTCAAGCATCAGCCCGCCTTCTTCATCCATTGCGGCGACACCGTCTATGCCGACGGTCCGCTGCAGGCGGAGGTCGACCTGCCCGACGGCACCAAGTGGAGAAACCTGATGATCGACGAGAAGGCCAAGGTCGCCGAGACCCTGGCCGAGTTCCGCGGCCAGTACAAATACAATCTGCTCGACAAGAACGTGCTCGCCTTCAACGCCCAGGTGCCGATGCTGGCGCAGTGGGACGATCACGAGGTCACCAACAACTGGTCGGACTCCAAGGTCCTCGGCGATGCCTACACGGAAAAGAACGTGCGTCTGCTGGCGGCGCGCGCCGCGCGTGCGTTCCACGAATTCGTGCCGATTGCGCCGGTCTCCGCCGAGCAGGGCCGCGTCTATCGCAAGGTGTCGTACGGCCCGCTGCTCGACGTGTTCTTCATCGACATGCGGCGCTATCGCGGCCCCAACGGCGACAATCTGGAGACCGCGCCCGGCGCCAACACGGTGTTCCTCGGCCGCGACCAGATCGAGTGGTTGAAGCGCGCGCTGCTCGCCTCGAAGGCGACCTGGAAGGTGATCGCCGCCGACATGCCGCTCGGCCTGCTGGTCTACAACGACTCGCAGAACAGGAAGGGCTTCGAAGGCATCGCCAACAACGAGCCCGGTGCGCCCAAGGGCCGCGAGCTGGAGTTCGCCGGGCTGCTGTCCTTCATCAAGTCGGCGAACATCCGCAACACCGTCTGGCTCACCGCCGACGTGCACTACACCGCCGCGCACCACTACGATCCGAACAAGGCGGCGTTCCAGGACTTCGACCCGTTCTGGGAGTTCGTGTCCGGCCCGATCCATGCCGGCACCTTCGGCCCGAACGAGCTCGACAAGACCTTCGGTCCGGACGTGAAGTTCGTGAAAGCGCCCGAAGCTGGCCAGGTCAATCTCTCGCCGGCTGCCGGCCTGCAATTCTTCGGCCACGTGAAGATCGCCGGCAATAGCGGCGTGATGACCGTGACCCTGCGCGACGCCGCCGACGCCGCGCTGTGGTCAGTCGACCTGAAGCCGGAGGCGGCCTGATTTCGGCGGGCGCGACCGGAAGTCAGAAGTCAGAAGTCAGAAGTCAGAAGTCAGAAGTCAGAAGTCAGAAGAAGGACAACTGAAGGTTCGAACCGCCGGAGTTGCGTGCCGTCTGACTTCTGACTCCTGACTTCTGATTACCGATCCCCGGCCTTTATCGATTCCGGCGTCACCTTGCGGCGGGCGAGCAGGTTGGTGAGCCAGTCCGGATCCATCTCCGGCACCGATGACAGCAGCAGCTCGGTATAGGGTGGATGCGGCGGCGACAGCACCTTGGTCTTCGGGCCCTGCTGCACCACGCGGCCCTGGAACATCACCACGATCTCGTCGGAGATCGCGCGCACCGTGGCGATGTCGTGGGTGATGAAGAGATAGGAGACATTGAGCTCGCGCTGCAGCCGCATTAGCAGTTGGAGAATGCCCTCCTGCACGATCTGGTCGAGCGCCGAGGTGACCTCGTCGCAGATGATGAGTTCCGGCTCCGCCGCCAGCGCGCGGGCGATGCAGATGCGCTGCTTCTGGCCGCCCGAGAGCTCGCTTGGCAGGCGGTCGACATAGCTCTCGTCCATCTCGATCAGCTTCAGCAGCTCGACGATGCGCGCCTCTTTCTTGGCGCCGGTCAGGCCGCGATAGAACTCGATCGGCCTGCCGATCACCTCATACACCGTCTGGCGCGGATTGAGGGCGGTGTCGGGCATCTGATAGATCATCTGGATACGCCGGAGCGTGTCGGAGCTTCGCTCCTTGAGCGCGGGCGGCAGCGCTTCGCCGTTGAAGATGATCTGCCCTTCGATCGGCGGCAGCAGGCCGGTGATGACGCGCGCCAGCGTCGACTTGCCGGAGCCTGATTCGCCCACCACGGCGACCGTGCGGCCGCGCGGCACCGTCACCGTCACATTGCTGAGCACCCGCACGGTGTTGCCATAGGCGGCGGTCACGTTCTTCACCTGCAGGACCGGCTCGCCGCCTGCCTGCTCCTGCTTGCCGAGCCTGCGCACCGACCATAGCGACTTGGTGTAGTCCTCGCGCGGGTTGGTCAGCATCTCGCGGGTCGGCGCTTCCTCGACCGACTTGCCGTAGCGCAGCACCTTGATGCGGTCGGCCATCTGCGCCACCACTGCCAGGTCGTGGGTGATGTAGATGGCGGCGGTGTGGAACTGGTCGACGATGTCGCGGATCGCTGCCAGCACCTCGACCTGGGTGGTGACGTCGAGCGCGGTGGTCGGCTCGTCGAAGATGATGAGGTCGGGCCGGCAGGTCATGGCCATTGCCGTCATGGCGCGCTGCAGCTGCCCGCCGGAGACCTGGTGCGGATAGCGGAAGCCGATCTCCCCCGGATTGGGCAGCCGCAGGCGGCCATAGAGCTCGATGGCGTCCTTCTCCGCGTCGGCCGCGGTGCGCAGGCCTTCGCGCAGCTCGGCCTCGATGGTCTGCTCCATCAGCCGGTGGGCGGGATTGAAGGAGGCGGCGGCGCTCTGCGCGACGTACGCGATGCGCGAGCCGCGCAGCTTGCGCCGGGTCTCCTCGCTTGCGGCCAGCAGGTCGATGCCGTCGAACACGACACTGCCGCCGGAAATCCGGCAGCCGCCCCGCGCATAGCCCATCGCGGCCAGGCCGATCGTCGACTTGCCGGCGCCGGACTCGCCGATCAGGCCCAGCACCTCGCCGCGCTTGAGCGTGAAGTCGACGCCCTTGACGATCGGCCGCCAGACCTCGTCGCTCTCGCCCTCGATCTGGAGGTTGCGGATTTCCAGGAGCAGGTCGCCCTTGGTCCGCGTGCCGCTCGGCTTGGCGTTGGTCATTCGCGCAACCCGCTTGTCTTGTGCAGGAACCAGTCGACCACGAAATTCATCGCGACCGTCAGCAGCGCGATCGCGCCGGCGGGCAGCAGTGGCGTGACGTCGCCATAAGTGATGAGCGCGGCGTTGTCCCGGACCATGGAGCCCCAGTCCGCGGTCGGCGGCTGGATGCCGAGGCCGAGGAAGGAGAGGGCGCTGATGGTCAGGAACACGAAACAGAAGCGCAGGCCAAATTCGGCCACCAGCGGCGCCATGATGTTGGGCAGGATCTCGCGCCGCATGATCCAGGGCAGCTTCTCGCCGCGCAGGCGCGCCGCCTCGACATAGTCCATCACCACCACGCCTTGCGCCACCGACCGGCTGAGCCGGAAGACGCGGGTCGAATCCAGCACCGCGATGATGATGACCAGGTTGAAGATCGAGGAGCCGACGATCGACAGCAGGACCAGGGCGAAGATCAGCTGGGGGATCGACATCAGCACGTCGACCGCGCGGCTCAGCACCTGATCGACCCATCCGCGGGAGATCGCCGCCGTCAATCCCAACGCGCTGCCCAGGATGAAGGACAGCATCGTGGTCATGAACGCGATGCCGACGCTGTTGCGCGCGCCATAGATCAGGCGCGAAAGCATGTCGCGGCCCAGCTGGTCGGTGCCCAGGACGAACTGCCCGCCCCAAGGCTCGAACGCGCCGCCGACCAGCTCGGTCTCCGGATAGGGCGCGAGCAGGGGGGCGAACACCGCCGTGACCAGGTAGAGCGCGATCACGATCATGCCGAACCAGGCGGTGGGCGGCGCCTTGCGCAGCACGCGCCAGACGCGGGACATGCGCCCGCGCCGGCCGATGCGGGCCGGGGGCACGATTGCCTGGCCGGTCTGTGCGCTCTCGCTCATCGGGGATGCAACAGTCTGGGGTTGGACACGATCGTGACGATGTCGGCCAGCAGGTTGAGCAGGATGTAGGTCGCCGCGAACACCAGGGCGCAGCCCTGGACGACGGGCAGGTCGCGCTTCGAGACCGCGTCGACCATCAGCTGCCCGATGCCCGGATAGGTGAACACGACTTCCACCACCACGACGCCGACGACCAGATAGGCGAGGTTGAGCGCGATAACGTTGACGATCGGCGCCCAGGCGTTGGGCAGCGCATGGCGCACGATGATCTGCAGCGGCTTTGCGCCCTTCAGGCGGCTCATCTCGATGTAGGGGCTGGCGAGCAGGTTGATGATCGCCGCCCGCGTCATGCGCATCATCTGCGCGACGATCACCAGCACGAGCGTGAGCGTGGGGAGCGCGATGACGTACAGCCGGTCCAGGAATGGCATGTTCGGCGATATGCTTGCCAGCGATACGAATATCGGGAACTTCACGGCCAGGAACATGATCAGGATGTAGGCCAGAAAGAACTCCGGCGACGAGATCGACGTCAGGCTCACAATGTTGACGACACGGTCGAAGATGCTGTTCCGGTAGAGCGCGGCCAGGACGCCGAGGAAGAGCGAGAGCGGCACCGCGATCAAGGCTGCGGCGCTGGCGAGGAAGAGCGTGTTCAGCAACCGCGGCCCGATCATGTCGGCGACCAGACGGCGATGGCCGGCAAGGCTGCCCGCGCTCGCGTAGGATTCGCCGAAATCGCCGCGCACCACGCCGCCGATCCAGTCGAGGTAGCGAAGCGCCGGATGGCGGTCGAGCCCGACCTCGCGCTGGAAGGCGGCCACGGTCTCAGGCGTGGCCGACTGGCCCAGGATCGCCCGTGCGAAGTCGCCGGGCAGCATTTCGATGGTCAGCGAGATGATGATGGACACCACGAACAGGGTCGCGATGCCCAGCCCCAAGCGCTGCAGAACCGTTCTAAGAACTGGATTCATGTGCCTTGCTTCAGAGCCCGGTTTCCAATCCGGCGTGGGCCGGCCGGCGCGTCCGCACGCCGGCCGGCCACCCGGCTACGCTATGCGAACCACCAGCGCTCGGCAATCTTGAAGCCGTCGCCTTCCCAATTGCCTGCAATCTTGCCATGGGCGAGCTTCTTCGAGGAAGCGTCGACGTAGTTGTTGAAGACCAGAACGAGGGCGCCGCAGTCGTCGTGGACAAGCTGCTGCATCTCGGCATAGATGGTGGCGCGCTTCTTCTCGTCGGTCTCGGCGCGGCCCTGGACCAGCAGCTCGTTGAACCGGGGATTGGCCCAGTTCGTCTCGTTCCAGCCGGCGCCCTTGGCGTAGACGGTCGTGAACATCCAGTCGCAGGTCGGACGGCCGCCCCAGTAGCTGGCGCACCAGGGCTTCTTCAGCCACACATTGTCCCAGTAGCCGTCGTTCGGTTCGCGGATGATGTTGATGTCGATGCCCGCCGCCTTGGCGTGCTGCTGATAGAGCACCGCGGCATCCACCGCGCCGTTGAAGGCCGCGTCGGCCACCGACAGGTCGACCTTCAGATTCTCCATTCCCGCCTTCTTCAGGTGGAACTTCGCCTTCTCCGGATCATAGGTGAACTTCGGCTCCGGATCGACCGCGAACTTGACGCCCGGCGCGATCGGATTGTCGTTGCCCGGCGCGGCGTGGCCCAGGAACACCTTGTCGACGACATCCTGCCGGTTGACCGCGTATTTCAGCGCCGTGCGCACGTCCACGTTGTCGAACGGCGCAGCGTTGACGTGCATCGGGAACGTATAGTGGCCGAGGCCGGTGACCTCGTCGATGTTCACGTTGGGGTCGCGCTTCAGCAGGTTCAGGGTCTTGAGGTCGGCCCGGCTGATCCAATGGATCTGGCCGGCGGTCAGCGCCGCGGTGCGGGCGGTCACGTCGGCGATGGTCAGGAACTCGACGTCGTCGAACCACGCCGTGCCGTGGTAGTTCGGGTTGCGGGTCAGGTGCGCCCTGACGCCAGGCTCCCACTCGCCGAAGACATACGCGCCGGTCCGCACGCCGGACTGCCAATCGGCCTTGCCGTCCTTCGCGGGCATGATCGGGATGTGATACTCGCTGGCGACATACGGGAAGTCGGCATTGGCGCCGCCGAGGACGAAGACGACTTTGTCCTTGCCGTCGGCCTTGATCTCCTTGACGTCGGTCAGCAGCGATTTGGCGGCGGACTTGGAGTCCGCGCCCATGTGATGCTGGAATGACGCGATCACATCCTCCGGCGTCACGCTCTTGCCGTCGTGGAAGGTGACGCCGTTGCGGATCTTGAAGATCCAGGTAGCGGCGTCGTCGCCCGGCTCGAAGGATTCGGCGAGGTCGGGGTGGATGTTGCCCTCGGCATCGACCACGGTCAGGTTGTTCGACATGGCGCCGGCGAACGGAATCTGCGTGGCGGTGTCGGGATAGCCCGCCGGGTCCAGCGAGTCGGTCGTGGCGCCATGAGCCAGGCCGAACTTGGCCGAGCCGCCTTTCTTGGGTTCTGCACGCGCGGCCTTCACGAACATCGTCTCGGCGGCTGCGGCGGTGAAGCCCGCGGCGAGCGCCAGCTGGACGAATTGCCGGCGTGAAACCTGGCCGCGGCCCACCAGCTTCTCGGCCAGCTTCAGCTTCTCCGTGCTCTCGGACATGAAAGTTCCCTCCTTCGAGTTGGCGAACAGCCCTGCGCTGCCTGCCGACGGCGGGCTTTGCAGGGCCGTTCTGACGGCTGGATTCTTTATGGTCTTTGTAAGCGGGCACGTCCCCGGCCAGCGTCGGGGAAGTGCAGTTTCTTCATCATTGGCGCCGGGCCGCCGCTCCGCGCGGAGCGCGGCCCTGCACCGCTATCCTATGCAAACCACCAGCGCTCGGCCAGCTTGAGGCCGTCGCCTTCCCAGTTGCCGGCGATCTGGCCGTGCGCGATCTTCTTCGAGGTCGCTTCGACATAGTTGTTGAACACGATCACCATGCCGCCGCCGTCGTCGTGTTGCAACTGCTGCATCTCGGCATAGATCGCGGCGCGCTTCTTTTCGTCGGTTTCCGCGCGGCCCTGCGCCAGCAGCTCGTTGAACCGCGGGTTCGACCAGTTGCTCTCGTTCCAGGCCGCGCCGGCGGCATAGGCAGTCGAGAACATCCAGTCGCAGGTCGGCCGGCCGCTCCAGTAGCTGGCGCACCAGGATTTCTTGAGCCAGACATTGTCCCAGTAGCCGTCGTTCGGCTCCCGGATCACGTTGATGTCGATGCCGGCGGCCTTGGCATGCTGCTGATAGAGCACGCCCGCGTCCACGGCGCCGTTGAAGGCGGCGTCCGCGACCGACAGGTCGACCTTGAGGTTCTCCATTCCCGCCTTCTTCAGGTGGAACTTCGCTTTCTCCGGGTCATAGGTGTGCTTCGGTTCCGGATCGACCGCGAACTTGATGCCCTGCGCGATCGGGTTGTCGTTGCCGGGCTTGGCATGGCCCAGGAAGACCTTGTCGACGATGTCCTGGCGGTTCAACGCGTATTTGAGCGCCATGCGCACGTCGACATTGTCGAACGGCGCCTCCGTCACGCGCATCGGCAGGGTGTAGTGGCCGTAGCCGGTAACCTCCTCGATGTTGACGTTCGGATCGCGCTTCAGGAGGTTCAGGGTCTTCAGGTCGGCGCGGCCGATCCAATGCACCGTGCCGGCGGTCAGGGCAGCGGTCCGGGCCGTCACATCGGCGATGGTCAGGAACTCGACCTCGTCGAAATAGGGCTTGCCCTCCTTGTGATAGTTCGGATTGCGCGTCAGATGCGCCCGGACGCCGGGATCATATTCGCCATAGACGTAAGGGCCGGTCCGAACACCGGATTGCCAGTCGGCCTTGCCGTCCTTCGCGGGCATGATGACCATGTGATAGTCGCTGGCGACGTATGGAAAGTCGGCGCTGGGCGACTTCAGCTTGAAGGCGACGGTCTCGGCCCCGTCCGCCTTGATTTCCGCGATGTCGCTCAGCAGCGACTTGGCCGCTGACTTGGAGCCCTCGCTCATGTGATGCTGGAACGAGGCGATAATGTCCTCGGCCGCCACGCTCTTGCCGTTATGGAACGTTGAGCCCTTGCGCAGCTTGAAGATCCAGGTGGCGGCGTCGTCGCCGGGCTCGAACGATTCGGCGAGGTCCGGCTGCACGTTGCCGGCGATGTCCACTTCCGTGAGGCAGTTCGACATGCTGCCGGAGAATGGAATCTGCGTGCCGGTGTCGGGATAGCCCGCCGGATCGATGGTGTCGGTGGTCGCGCCATGCGCCAGGCCGAACTTGGCCGAGCCGCCCTTCTTGGGTTCGGCGCGCGCCGCCTTGGTGAACATCACCTCGCCTGCGGCCGCCGTGAAGCCGGCAGCAAGCGCCAGCTGCACGAATTGACGGCGCGAGACCCTTCCGCGGCTCGCCAGTTTTTCAGCCAGCTTCAGTTTATCCATGCTCTCGGACATCGGTAATTCCTTCTACGAGTTGGGCGAACCAGTCCTGCCCGCGGCCCCGCGCGGGTTGGATGAGATTTCGTCGTAGAGGCCAAGCCGGCGGTTGGTCCGCATCAGCTCGTAGGCCCTCCCTGTGCGTCAGTTCTTGTTTCTTTTCCGGGACGTGGCGCCTGATCTCGCCCGTCCGGCCGGTGTCGGTACGCTGTCATTGGGCTGTTCGCCCGTCAATCTATCCCAACGACTTTCGACGCCCGCTTCTTGACTTTTTCCGACTGTTCCTCGTCTCGCCGCGTCTTTTTTGGTTGGTTGACCGATTAAAATCGTCAGGCCTCTTCCCGGCGCAGCGCCTGCGCCATGCAATGGATGCCGCCGCCGGTCTTGGAAATCTCGCTCATGTCCATTTCCGCGACCGTGAAGCCGCGCGCCTTCAGCGCCTCGATCAGCGCCCGGCTGTGCCTGGGCGCGATCACCCGGTCCTTGCCGAGGGACATGACATTGCAGCCCAGAGTGACAGTGTCCTGGAAGGGGACGGGGATGATCTCGACCTTCTTGGCCTTGAGCCAGGTCACCACGTCCGGCGCGGTGGTCTCCAGGCAGACCGCCGCCAGCTTCTCGGCGATCATCACCACCATCAGGTCGATGTGGACGTAGAACGGGTCGAAATAGGTCGGCTTCACCTCCCAGCCTTCCTGCTCGAACCAGCCCTTCACCTGCTGGACCGCCTCGTCCTGGGTGCGCTCGCCGCCGCAGCCGATCAGGACGCAGCCCGGCTCGATCACGTTGAAGTCGCCGCCCTCGAAATGGCCGGCGGTGATCATGTCATAGATCGGAATTCCCAAGGCCTGGTAGCTGCGGATGGCGGCGAAGTTCTCGCCCCGGCGCCACCAGTTTGCCATGTTGGTGATGACCGCGCCGTACGGCGTCATGAAGGACGAATCCCGCGCATAGACCTGGTAGGGCAGGTTCGGGTCCATCTGGTGGAAATGAACCTTCACGCCGAAATGCTCGTAGGCGCTGATCAGCTCGGCATGCTGCTTCTTCGCGACCTCGATGTTGCACGGGCTCTCGCGCAGGTATTTGCGCGACAGCGAGCTGGTCGAGAGGTGCTTGATGTAGTCGGCCTTGCCCAGCAGCACGTCGGTCAGCACGCCATATTCCGACGAGCAGCCCCAGAAGTTCATCGCCGGCGTCCCGCCGCTGTCGACGCGGCGCTTCAGGCTGAAGGTCTCGGCGGTCGGGCTGGCAAGCGGTGCGTTCATAGCATCCTCCTCGGATCGGATGGCAGGAGCCTAGCGTGAACGCGATTTGCTGAAAATCGAATAGATTTCGCTGATTTGGTGAGTTTTCCTCACCAAAGCACGTTACTCCTGGTCCTCGGCCAGCCGTGCCGTGATCCAGCCGCGGAACGCCTTCACCAGCGGCTGGCGCAGCTTTCCACGCTCGGCGACCAGATAGTACGAGTTGGGCGCGCGGATCGCGAGCGGGAACGGCCGCACCAGACGCCCGGCCGAGAGCGCGCCGCCGGCGATGATCGGATCGCCGATCGCGACCCCTTGCCCGGCGAGCGCCGCCGCGATCACCAGGTGCATGTCGGAGAACACGATGCCCTGCGCCGGGTCGACCTCGTCAGCGCCGGCCGCCGTCAGCCACTGCGTCCAGTCGCTGTGATCGGCGAGATGCAGCAGCGTCACCTTCGCCAGATCGTTCGGCTCGGCGAGGCCGCCGCAGGCATTGATCAGCGTCGGCGAACAGACCGGCGTCTCATGCAGGTTGGCAAGCAGCTCGTACCACTTGCCGCTCCACTCGCCGCGGCCGAAGGCGATGAAGATGTCGATGTCGGCCGCGCTCACATCATCGAAGCGCGCCGGCGTGACGACGCGGATGCGCGCCTGCGGATGCGCGTCCTGGAACGCGCCGATCTCCGCACACAGCCAGAAGCTGGCGAAGCCCGGCGCGCAGCTGATCACCAGCCGCCCGCTGAGCGCGGCGTCGGCAGACCGGGCGCGCGCGTCGGTGAGGGTCTGCAGCGCCTTGCGCACCTCGCGCGCATAGGATTCGCCGCGGGGGGTCAGCGCGACGCCGCGTCCGTTGCGCTCGACGATCGCGAAACCAAGCTCCTGTTCCAGGAACCGCAATTGATGGCTGACGGCGCTGCGCGTGATGTTGAGTTCCGCCGCCGCCCGCGTGACACTGCCCAGCCGCGCCACGGCATCGAGCGCACGCAGGGCGGAGGTCGAGGGCAGCATCAGAGAACAGAGATCAGAGAACAGATGTCAGAAGAGGCGGGCTGCATTCTGACATCTGTTCTCTGTCATCTGAATCAGTGGCCGCGCCTGATGCAAAAATCCACCACCTCGATCAGCGCGCGCTTGTCGGCGCTGTCGGGGAAGATGCCGAGGGCATCGCGCGCCATCGCGCCGTAGTGGCTGGCGCGCTGCACGGTGTCGCCGAGCGCGTTGTGCTTGGCGATCAGGCGCTGCGCCTCGGCGAGGTCGGCGTCGGTCTGCTCCTGGCGCTCCAGGGTGCGGCGCCAGAACTCGCGTTCGGATTCGTCGCCGCGCAGGAAGGCGAGGATGACGGGCAGAGTGATCTTGCCTTCGCGGAAGTCGTCGCCGACGGTCTTGCCCAGCGCTTCCTGCTTGGCGGAATAGTCGAGCGCGTCGTCGATCAGCTGGAACGCGATGCCGAGATTGAGCCCGAAGCTCGCCAGCGCGTCCTGCTCCCGCTTCGGCCGGTCGGCCAGCACAGCGCCGACTTCGCACGCCGCCGAGAACAGGATCGCCGTCTTGCCCTTGATGACTTCGAGATAGGCCTGCTCGGTGGTGGCGGTGTCGTTGCTGGTCATCAGCTGCAGCACTTCGCCTTCCGCGATCTTGGCGGAGGCGCCGCACAGGATCTCGAGGATGCGCAGCGAGCCGTCCGCGACCATCAGCTGGAACGCGCGGCTGAACAGGAAGTCGCCCACCAGCACGCTCGCCTTGTTGCCCCACAGCACGTTGGCCGAGGCCGAGCCGCGCCGGAGGTCGCTCTCGTCGACCACGTCGTCATGCAGCAGGGTGGCGGTGTGGATGAATTCGACGCAGGCGGCGAGGCCGGCTGCCCGTGGGCCGGGATGCCCGCACAGCCGGGCCGCCGCCAGGGTCAGCACCGGCCTCAGCCGCTTGCCGCCGGCCGCGATGATGTGACCCGCCAGCTGGGGGATCAGCGCGACCGGGCTTTGCATGTTCTGGAGGATCAGTTCGTTGACCCGGTCCAGGTCGTCGCGCACCAGCTGGGTCAGGCGGTCCAGCGCGTCCGCCTGCTTGTCCCGCCCGGTTTCCAGGTTGACGATGACCGCCACGCAAA
>DATFDU010000572.1:0-6308 GCA_035251915.1 Dongiaceae bacterium
GCCCATGCCCTTGATGATCGCGGCCGAGACGGTCGCGGCAAAAGTGCCGAGCACCGCGGTCGGATGGAAGCCGGCCTTGTGCACCGACTTGTCGGCGACGAGGCCCAGCCGGCACATCACCTCGATGCCCGCCGCGATCGCGAGCACGGTGCGCGGACCGTTGGCCTTCAACTGCTCGGCGATGGCGAGCGCCGCCGGCACGATCACCGCACCGGAATGAACCGGGCAGCCTTCGAAGGTATTGTCGAAATCCTCGCCATGCGCCGCGGTGCCGTTGATGGTCGCGGCGGCATAGGGTGACAGCCGCCCGTTCTGCGCGATCACGGTGCAGCCGCCCGCATCGTCGAACGCCGCCATGGTGGCGTGCACATAATCCATGCCCCGTGCGGCGACGCACAGGCCCAGCACGTCGATGACCGTATCGATCGCAGCCCGCTCGGCCGCCGCATCGAGATGCTCGGGCTTGAGCCGCGCGACCCAGTCGGCCAGGTGTGCCGAGACCGACTTCTGGATTGTGCTCATCACTGAATCACCTTCGCGAGCTTGGCCGCGTCCGGCAGCTTGTCCGCTTCCCAGGCGGCGGCGATCAGCGCGTCGCGCCGCTGGTCCGACAGGATGCCGGCGGTGCAGGCGGCGACCTTTCCTTCGAGGTCTTTGTCGGACATCGGATTGTCCGGGCCGCCGCGGTACTTCTCGTTCGCCCATTCGACCAGCTTGCTGCCGTCCTTGAGCGTGATCTCGATGCGCGAGCGGATGATCTCCATGCCCTTGGATTCGATCTCGGGATCGAGGTGAGCCTTGATCCGCCGCTGCATGTCCTGGGTCGCCGCCGCCTGGATGAAGTCGTCGGTGAACTCCTGGCGTCCCGCACGGCGGCGCAGCGCGATCATGCTGAGCAAGGCAGCCATGCTGAACTTGGCCTGCAGGTGATTCTGCGCCACCGGATAGCGGATCGGATTGAGGATGTTGGACCCGGCATGAAAGTCGATCCGCTCGATCTTGTTGGGATCGACGTTCTTCTCCGTCACCAGCTTCAGCATCGCATCCATGGACTGGTGCGTGACGATGCCGCAAGGATATGGCTTGATGCTGATTCCCGGCTCCAGGATCGACCAGATCTTGCCGAAGCCTTCCGCCAGCTTGGCTTCCGTGACGCCGCCGCCCTGCACCTGGATGAAGCCCCAGCGGCCGTCGAGCGAATTCGGATCGGCCGTGAAGCCCTGCGCCGCCAGCAGCGCGGCCGTGACGCCGTTCTCGGACGCGCGGCCGACATGCAGCGGCTTGGTCATGGTGCCGAAATTGCAACGGATGCCCGAGGCCATGCTGGCGGCGATCCCGATGGCATGCGCGAGCTTCGCGCCGTTGAGGCCGAGCAGCTTGGCGGTGGCGGCCGCAGCGCCGAACGTGCCGACCGTGCCGCTGGAATGCAGGCCGCGCTTGTAGTGATCGGGCAGCATCCATTCGGAGATTTTGGATTCGACCTCGACGCCGGTGACGAACGCATTGACGAAGTCGCGGCCGGACACATTGCCAAGCTTCTGCGCCATGACCAGGGACGCGCTGAGCGGCGGAATCGTCGGATGCGTCAGCAGGCCATAGACATGCGCGGGATCGCGCGACACCTGCGTATCGTCCCAGTCATGCGCATGGCCGGCAGTCCCCAGGACGCGCGCCGCCAATCCCGCCGGCACCTTGAAATCGCCGGCACCGAGCAGCAGCGCGTCCGGCCGGCCGCCGGTCTCGCGCGCATCCTTCACCAGCACCTGCACCGCTTCCTCGTCGCTGCCGGCGACGTAGAGCGCCAGGCCGTCGAGAATACAGCGCCGCGCGATCCGCACCGCCTCGGCCGGCAGCTTGTCGAAGCTGCTGGCCTCGATGAAGGCGCAGGCCGCCTTGGTGACATTGCCGGGAATGGTCCCTTGGGTCATGTTCTATCCCTTGTAAACACTGAACTCAGCTTCCGCCGAAGCGGCGCTCCGCATCGATCGCCAGTCCCAGACCGACGCTGCCGAACAGGTCGCCTTCGACCGGGCGCGCATTCGGCACGCGCTGCAGGATCAGCCGTCGCACCTCCGCGATCGCGGTCGAGCCGCCGGTCAGGAACACGGACTGGATCTCGCTGCCCTTCACGTCCGCCGCCTGCAGGCAGACATCGATCGCATGGACAATGCGCAGCGCGTCCTCATGCACGGCGCTGTCCAGGTCGTTGGCGGTCACCGGCGTCTCGATCGGTGTGCGCAACGGGATCTTCAGATCCACCCGCCGCTGATCCGACAACGCGATCTTCGCGGCCTCCACGTCCGCCGCGATGTGATGGCCCTTGCGATCGACCAGCGCCTCGATCAGCCGCTCTACGAGCTGCGGCTCTTCCGCGGTCTGCACGACCTGGCGGAGATAGCCGAGGTTGCTCGGCGTATAGACCGACGGAATGAGGTGCCAGGTCGCCAGGTCATGATAGAGGTGGCGCGGCATCGGCAGGCGCTTTTCGCCGACCAGGGTGTGGTAGCCGAGATGCGGCATGACCTGCGCGATGCTGAGCCGCCGGTCGAAGTCGGTTCCGCCGATATGGACGCCGGTGCGCGCCAGGATGTCCTGCGATCGGTCGGCGTGGTGCGCGCGCTCGGGCGACAGCCTGGCGATGACGAAATCCGAGGTGCCGCCGCCGAGATCGACGATGAGGGACAGTTCCTCGCGCTCGAGCTCCTGCTCATAGGCGAGCGCCGCTGCCACCGGCTCGAACTGCGTCTCCACATGGCGGAAGCCCTGCGCCTTGGCGATGCCGACCAGTTCGCTCTCCGCCCGCCGATCCGCCTCGTCATCGTGGTCAACAAAGCGCACCGGGCGGCCCAGCACCACGCTGTCGACCGCCTTCTGCAGCTGGTGCTCCACCAATGCCTTCAGGTGGCGCAGGAACATGCCGATGATGTCGCGGAGCGCCACCCGCTTGCGCTGGATCAGCGTGGCCTCGTCGATCAGCACCGAGCCAAGCACGCTCTTCAGCGAACGGAGCAGACGCCCTTCGCCACCCTCGATGTAGTGCGTGATGCCGTCACGCCCGAACCGTACCTTGTGCGCCTCGTAGTCGAAGAACACCGCGCTGGGCAGGGTGACGTTCTCGCCCTCCAGCCGGCACAAGGCGAAGCCGTTTCCGGCCGTGATGCCCACGGTCGAGTTCGAGGTCCCGAAATCGAGACCGCAATAACCGGCGCGTTTGGCGGCGCTGTTCAAAGGATCACCAGTCCTACGCGGCCGCACGCTGGCGGCGGGCGACCCACCAGGAGCGGCCGATCGAGCCGGCGACGAACAGGCACGCCACCGCGAGCATGCCGCCGGCGATCGGATCGGTCACGAAGATCGAATAGTCGTTGTTGGACATCAGCAGGGCCCGGCGGAAGCTCGATTCCAGCATGTAGCCGAGGATGGTGCCGAGCACGAGCGGCAGGAATGGGAACTTGAAATACTTGAGGCCATAGCCGAGCAACGCGGCGACCAGCGCCAGGCCGATGTCGAACGAGTCGTTGTTGATCGAGAAGATGCCGGTGAAGATCAGCGCATAGATGCCGGCAGACAGCAGCGGCTTCGGCTGCGTCACCAGCCACAGGCACGGCGTCATGATGAGGATGCCGAGCGGGATCATGGCGAGATTCGCGGTGAACAATCCGCCGAACAGGCCATAGATCACGTCCGGATGCTGCGTGAACAGCAGCGGACCCGGCACCAGGCCATGCAGCAGCAAGCCGCCCAGCAGCACAGCGGTCGAGTTCGAGCCGGGAATGCCGAAGCTCAGGGTCGGGATCAGCGCCGAGCAGGCGACCACGTTGTTCGCGGTCTCGGGACCGGCGACGCCTTCCGGCGAGCCCTTGCCGAACTCCTCCGGATGCTTGGACCAGCGCCGCGTCTCGTTATAGGCCAGGAACGAGGCGACGGTGCCGCCGGCGCCAGGCGTAATGCCTTCGAAGCCGCCGATGACGGAGCCGATCGCGGTGGCGGGCCAGATGCGTTTCCAGGTCATCCAGCTCGGCAGCTTCACGGCCACGAACTTCTTGGGTTTTTCCCAGCCCGGCTCGCCCGCCTGCATGTAGAGCTCGCTCAGGGCATAGACGCCGATCATGATGAGGATGTACGGGATGCCGTCGAGCAGCTCCGGCCGCCCGAAGGTGAAGCGGTTGACGCCCGAGAACGGATCGGTGCCGACGGTCGCGATCATCAGGCCGATCACGGCGCTCATCAGCGCCTTGACCAGCGAGCCCTCGTTCAAGGTGGCGATGACGCTGATGCCGAGGATGCCGAGCGCGAAATAGGCCGGCGGCGTGAACAGCAAGGCGAGCTTCGCAAGCGGCTGGGTCAGCCCGACCAGCAGCACCAGACCGAACAAGCCGCCGATGACGCCGCATGCGAGGGAGATGCCGAGTGCCTCGCCAGCCAGCCCTTTCTGGTTCATCGCGTAGCCGTCCAGCACCGTCGCGGCGGCGGCGTTGGTCCCCGGCGTGTTGATGAGGATGGCCGGGATCGAGCCGCCATATTCGGCCCCGACATAGGTGGCGGCGAGGAGAACGATGCCGGTGGTCGGATCCATGCCGTAGGTGAAGGGCAGCAGCAACGCCATGGTGATGGAAGGCGAGATTCCCGGCAGCGCGCCGCCGATGATGCCCCACAGCACGCCGCCGAACGCCGCGGCCAGCAGCGCGGGCGAGACGAGAGCATTGAGAGAGATCAGCAGCGCTTCCATCGTCCTCTTGTCCCAGGCCTCTCGCGGGCTGTTCGCCAGCCTCTGCGCACATAAAAAGGGCCCGGCGCCGTTTCCGGCGGGGCCCAGGTTGTCAGTCTATCTTGAAGTGCTTGCGCGGCGCCACTTCCGCCACGCCGCCGCCCGGCACCTTGAACTTCAAGGGGACCACGCCCGGGTTGCTGATGACCTCGAGGCCGCGCCGCTGCAGCTCCGCGGCGAACTCCTCGACGCTGTCGACCTCGAACCCGAAATGATGGATGCCGGTCTTGCCGGCGAGCGCCTGCGCTTCCTTGCTGCTGGCGCCGGCGTCGTATTTCACCAGCGCGATGTCGATGTGCCCGTCGGTCATGTGACGGGAATAGTGGTCGCGCGTATGTCCCTGCCGCACATCGCGGAACCCGAACACCTTCTCGTAGAACTCGCCGGCTGCCTCAAGGTCGTCGACCTTGACGGCGAGATGCGCAATTCTCATTGCCGAGCTCCTCCTCGCTTCCAACAATTCGCCCGCCTCCGCGCGGACGGTCATCCGGCGATCGCCCGCCAGATTTCGGGCCAGATGCCTTCCGGCATCGGGATCTGCAGAACGATGTCGAACAAGACGTACAAGACGACGGTCAGCAGCGCGGCGAAGCCGGCGACGCGCCACGACATCGGCCGGCCGTTATAGACGACGGTGATGCAGATCATGGCGAAGATCGCGGGGATGTAACCGACATAGCCGACGGACAGCAGGAAACCAAGGCCGATGAGGAACATGCCGGCAGCACGCAGGTGCTTGTGCCTTGCTTCCGCCAGCCGCTCCTGCGTTGCCGGCGCGTCTTCCGGCAACGGTCCCTTGCGGCGTTGTAGCACATTCTGCAGGATCAGGATCACCGACAACACCGCCAGCGCGACTGCCAGGCCGCGCGGAAGGGCGTCGGCACCGACGCCCTTCCCGATCAGCGAACTCTTGTGGATCTGGGTTGCCCCGATCCAGTAGGCGCCTGCCAGAGCCAGGCAGATGCCGGCCCCGATCAGGTCCTTCCGGAACGCACCCTGGACCTTCATTGCCCTAGTCCGCGGAGGTGATGTTGTATTCCTTGAAGAACGCCTCCTGCTCCCGCACCACGCTCGCCATGAACGTCGTGAACTCCTCGTGGTTCATGTAAGCGGGGATCAGGCTGGCGGCCTTGTACCATTTCTGGAACTCGGGATCCAACAGCACCTTGGGAACGGCGGCTTCCCAGGCCTGGATCACCTCCGGCGGAAGACCTTTCGGCCCGACAATGCCGCGGAACTTCTTCACGACCATGTCGATGCCTTCTTCCCTGGCGGTCTTGGCGTCGGGGAAGTCCGCCAGGCGCTCCTCGGTGAAGACGCCGATGACTCGCACTTCGCCGGCATCGATCTGGCCGCGGAATTCCTGGATCTCGCCGACGCCGAGGTCGAGGCTGCCGTTCAGCACGTTGATCATCATGTCGCCGCCGCCGTCATGGGTGACGATGATGACGTCGACGCCGGCCTTTCTCTTGAACTCTTCCAGTGCCTGCCGCTCCAGCGATGCGGGCGTGCCGGTGCCCCATTTCTGCTTGCCCGGATT
>DATFDU010000573.1:0-6354 GCA_035251915.1 Dongiaceae bacterium
ATCTTGGCGACGTTCTCCTCGCGCTTGGCTTTGACCGCGTTGACCCAGTCGGCCGGCGCCTCCCACGCGCCGCCCATGGCGTTGAGCAGGGCGGTGACGCAGGAGCCGATGTCGCCGACGACGGGTGCCGCGATCTCGACATTCGAGTCCATCTCCTTGGGCTCGATGTCGAGCTGGATGAACTTCTTCGGCGCCTCGCCCCAGGCCTTGCCCTTGCCGTGCGAGAGCAGCCAGTTGAGCCGCGCACCGATCATCACGACCACGTCGGAGTCCTTGAGGACGGTCGAGCGCGCGGCGCCGGCGCATTGCGGATGGGTGTCGGGCAGCAGGCCCTTGGCCATGCTCATCGGCAGGAAGGGGATGCCGGTGTTCTCGACGAACGCGCGGATGGCGTCGTCGGCCTGCGCATAGGACGCGCCCTTGCCGAGGATGATCAGCGGCCGTTTCGCACTCTTGAGGACATCGAGCGCGCGCTTGATCGAGTCGGGCGCCGGAATCTGCGCTGGGGCCGGGTCGATCACCTTGACCAGCGACTTCCTGCCGGCCTCGGCATTCATCACCTGGCCGAACAGCTTGGCCGGCAGGTCGAGATAGACGCCGCCCGGCCGGCCGGAGACCGCCGCGCGGATGGCGCGCGCGATGCCGATGCCGATGTCCTGGGCGTGCAAGACACGGTATGCGGCCTTGCACATCGTCTTGGCGACGGCCAGCTGGTCCATCTCCTCGTAGTCGCCCTGCTGCAGGTCGACGATCTCACGCTCGGACGAGCCGGAGATGAGGATCATCGGATAGCAATTGGTGGTGGCGTGGGCGAGGGCGGTGAGGCCGTTGAGGAAGCCGGGCGCCGAGACGGTGAGGCAGATGCCGGGCTTCTTGGTGAGGAAGCCCGCGATCGCCGCGGCGTAGCCGGCATTCTGCTCGTGGCGGAAGGAGAGCACGCGGATGCCCTCGGCCTGCGACATGCGCAGGAAGTCCGTGATCGGAATCCCGGGCACGGCATAGATCGTCTTCACGTCGTTGAGCTTGAGGGCGTCGATGATCAGGTGGAAACCATCGGTCAGCGCCTGCGACGTGTCGCCGTCGGGCGATCCTTCCAACCTCAATGCCTCGGCCTTGGCTGCGCCTTCAGCCATTCCTTTCCTCCCGCATTACTCGTCTTTTTCTCGCCCCTCTGGCGTCTGGTATACCATACACCAGAGCCCAGACCGCCGCAAGACCCGTGGTTTCCGATTTCGCCTGTCCGATCAATCCAGATAGGTGCAATGGCGCTCGACATGCGCGGCCAGGTCGAGCGTGTGCCGGCGAACCAGCTGCTCCGCCTTCGGCGCATCGCGCTCCTCCAGCGCCTCGATGATGGCGAGGTGCTCGGCCATCGAGCGGTCGGCGCGGTCGTCCTGGCTGATGGTCGCGCGCCGGATCGCGCGCACATGGATGAACAGGTTCTTGGTCATGTCCTCGATCAGCTTGCAGCCGCCGAGGCGGATGATCGCCTGGTGGAAGGCGATGTTGGCCTCGGAATATTCGTGCATGTGCTCGCGCGGATGGCTGCTCTCGAAGCTCGCGAACAAGGCGCGAAGCGATGCAATCGCCTCGCCGCTTGCCGATTGGGTCGCGAGCCGCGCCGCCATGCTCTCGAGCGCAGCCCAGGCGTAGATCATGTCGACGATCTCGGCCTTGGTCTTGCGCACCACGAAGATGCCGCGGCGCGCCTCGGTCCGTACGAAGCCCTCCTGCTCGAGCAGCGACATGGCCTCGCGAATCGGCGTGCGGCTCACGCCCAGGTCCTGCGACAGCTGGCGCTCGTCCAGGCGGATCTCGCTGCGATGGCCATAGATGTCCATCTGCGTGATCGCCCGCTTCAGGGCCTCGTAGGCCTGGTTGCGATAGCTGAAGGTGGTATTGAGAGGCCGGACGGCGAGCTTCGGAACGACGTTGTCCATCTCAATCCCCCCTCAATATCCACCATCCACGAACCAACTGTGCCACTCATCCATCAAATCGCGTCTGCCTCGCGCTACTCGGCCGGCAGATGTGACGTGGTCCCCCGCAGATGCCGCAGGCCGGCCGAAATCAACGGCCAGAACAGCATGAAGATGGCGAGACCGCAGATCGACCCGACCAGGCCGTTCGACCAGAAGATCGCGACGCTGCCATCCGAGAGCACCATGGCATTGCGGAAGTTGCTTTCCGCCATGTCGCCGAGCACCAGCGCCAGCACGAGCGGCGCCAACGGGTAGTTCAGCTTCTTGAACACGTAGCCGATCACGCCGAAGATCAGCATGAAGCTCATGTCGAGCAGAGCATTGTTGACCGTATAGGCGCCGACCGCGCAGATGGTGATGATGACCGGCGCGATGATGCTGAACGGAATGCGCAGGATCGCCGCGAACAACGGCACCGTGGTCAGGACCACGATCAGGCCGGCAACATTGCCGAGATACATGCTGGCAATCAGGCCCCATACGAAATCCGGCTGCTCGATGAAGAGCATCGGGCCCGGCTGCAGGCCCCAGATCAGAAGGCCGCCAAGCAGCACCGCCGCGGTCGGAGAACCGGGAATGCCGAGCGTCAGCATCGGCAGCAGCGCGCTCGTGCCGGCGGCGTGCGCGGCGGTCTCCGGTGCCACGACGCCCTCGAGCTCGCCGTTGCCGAAGTTGCGGCCGCGCTTCGACATGCGCTTGGCGAGGCCATAGCTCATGAAGGAGGCCGGCGTCGCACCGCCCGGCGTGATCCCCATCCAGCAGCCCACAATCGCGCCGCGCAACGCCGTCACCCAGTATTTCGGCAGCTGCGCCCAGGTCTGCAGCACGATGCGCGGATTGATCTTGGCGCTCTTGCCCCTGAAGGCGAGCCCCTCCTCCATGGTGAGCAGGATCTCGCCGATCCCGAACAACCCGATCACCGCGATCAGGAAGTCGAACCCGCGCAGCAATTCGTACCAGCCGAAGGTCATGCGCAACTGGCCGGTCGTCGGATCCTGGCCCACCGCAGCGAGCGCAAATCCGAGCATCATGGCTGCGAGCGTCTTGAAGGGCGGTTCCTTGCCCATGCCGACGAAACTGCAGAACGTCAGCAGCTGGACCGCGAACAGCTCGGCTGGGCCGAACTCCAGCGCGAAGTCCGCCACCAGCGGGGCGAGGAAGGTCAGGATGACGACGGCGATGAGCGCGCCTACGAAAGACGACGTAAAGGCCGCGGTCAACGCCTCTCCGGCGCGCCCCTGCTGCGCCAGCGGATAGCCGTCGAAGGTGGTGGCGACCGACCACGGCTCTCCGGGAATATTGAAGAGCACCGATGTGATGGCGCCGCCGAACAGCGCGCCCCAATAGATGCAGGACAGCATGATGATCGCCGAAGTCGGCGACATGCTGAAGGTCAGTGGCAGCAGGATCGCGACGCCGTTGGCTCCGCCCAGCCCCGGCAGCACGCCGATCAGGACGCCAAGCGTGATCCCGATGAACATGTACATGATGTTCATCGGGTCGCCGAGGACGCCGAAACCGTCGATCAAAGAGCTCAATGCTTCCACGCAACTCTCCTTCGTCCAGCGGCTTGCCGGTGGCGGTCAGTAACCGAGGAAATCCTCGAGCGGCCCCTTGGGCAGCGGCACGAGGAACCAGATCTCGAACAGGAAGAACAGGGCGACCGGCACAGCGACGCTGACCGCAACGATGGTGAACCAGCGGAACCGCCCGAGCCAACGCATGGACGCGCCGATGAAGATTGCGCTCGCAACATAGATTCCGATGAAGCCGACGAGAATGATGAACCCGGTGGTGGGCAAGAGCACCCTCAGGATGTGACGCAGCTGGACGCTGTGGACGAAAGCGCCGCGATTCTGCTTGCGGCCGAACGCGGCGAGGGCGACCGTGCCGAGGCTCACCACCACGATGATCAAGCCGATGTAGAACGGAAAGTAGCCGGACTGCGGTCCGTCTTCGGCCCAGCCGGCGCCCAATCGCAGGCTGTCGGCCATGACCACCGCGCCGATCCCGACCATGATGAGCGCGACGACGATGTCAACGGCGCGGTTCGAGACCAGGCCGCCGCCGGTTTGTTCTTGATCCTGCATTGGGAACCTCTCGCCCATCTGTGCCCAAGGCCGCGTGACCTCGAGCCGAAGCAAAGAGGCCCTGGCGGATCAGCCAGGGCCTCGCTGTTCGTCAGCCGCCGATGAAGCCGGCTTTGGTCATGAGGTCCTTGTGGATGTCAGCCGCCTTCGACACCCAGGCCCTGAACTCCTCGCCTTCCATGAAGGTCGTGTTGTAGGCACCCTTGAGCATGAACTCCTGCCATTCGGGCGTCTCGCGGACCTTCTTGAACAGATCGACGTAAAAGGCGACCGCGTCCGCCGGCACGTCGGCGGGCATGAAGATGCCGCGCAGCATCAGATAGTCGATATCGACGCCTGCCTCTCGGCAGGTCGGGATATCGCTCCAGGCCATGTCCGCCGTGACCTTGTCCGTCAACTTCATGCGCTCGTTGTCGAACACGCACAGCGGCCGGGTCTTGCCCGCTTTCCAGAACGAGACCTGCTCGATCGGGTTGTTCACCGTGGAGTTGACGTGATTGCCGACCAGGGCCTTGGCGACGTCGCCGCCACCCTTCTCGGAGATGTATTTGAACTTCGCGCCGGTGGCCTGCTCCAGACCGACCGTGATGATCTGGTCTTCCTGCTTGGAGCCGGTGCCGGCCATCGCGAACTTGCCGGCGTCGGCCTTCGCCGCGTCGATGTATTCCTTCGCTGTCTTGTAGGGCGATTCCGCGTTCACCCAGAGGACGAACTCGTCAAGCGCCAGCATCGCGACCGGGGTCGCATCCTCCCAGCTGAACGGGATGCCCGTGGCAAGCGGCGTGGTGAAGAGGCTGGACAGCGTGATGATGATCTTGTGCGGGTTGCCGCTCGAGTCCTTTACGTCGAGAAAGCCCTCGCCGCCGGACCCACCGCTCTTGTTGATCACCACCAGGGACTGGTCCATGAGATTGTGCTTCTGCACGATTCCCTGGATCATGCGCGCCATCTGGTCGGCGCCACCGCCGGTGCCAGCGGGCACGATGAACTCAACCGTCTTGGTCGGTTTCCATTCCGCTTCGGCCGAACTCGCATCGACCACTCCAAACGCAACACTGGCCGCGACCAGCGTCGCGGAAAGCACGAACAGATTCTCCGGCTTGCGTGACATTCAGTGTCCCTCCCAGGGGTTGCGCCGGCCGCGATTGAGTTCCAGCCGGCATTTTTCCTTTGATTGGCGCCACTTTCCGCCTGGATTCCCAGCTGCAGAGGAATGACGCTGGTATTTATTATACGGTATAACAGGCCGGAACACAACGGCCCTGCGGCGATTGTGCCAATAGCACGCGATCGTGCCAAATAAAGGGGTCGTGACAGGCCGTTGGTTGGTGGGCCGCCAGCCCCATACTGCCGCCAATCATCACCAATCATCATATGAGCTAAGGCATTGCTCAGCGGTGACAATGCGGTCGCAATCGCGCGCGCATGCCGCGCCGGCGGGCCATGGAATCCCTGGGGGCGATCTTCAGCGTTATGTGAGCAACACCGCGGCGGCGGGCCAGCGTAAATCCTGGTCGTCTATGCCGAGCCGCCGGACTGCGCCAGCGTTGTCATGGGGGCGGGGTTGGGCGAGGCGCCTCCCCGACAAAAGGGCCGGTTCAGGCTGAAATGCGCGGGGGATGATAAGGCCGGGGCCTCTTCGCGTCCCCGGCGGGCTCGGCGCTGTTCCGGCGGCGCTCGGCGAAGTGACGCACATCGTCGAGCATGTCCCTGAGGCAACGCGGATCCTTGAGCGCAATCTCGAGGGCGACAGCCAGTAACCCGCAGGCCACGAACGCAACAGCGATAAACTGGAGCGGATCGAACGTGATCATCTGAGGAGATCCCTCTGCGATCACTGCAACTGCGCAGCACTCGAACTCTGTCACCCGCGCGTTCTTGGCGCCATGACCCCGATCACAGAGTCGTCCGCTAACCGGCCGGTTACCCCGCTAGGCGGCAAGTCGCGGATGATTCTGATTGGCGGGAACCTGGTTGGTGCCCGCCGGCCGCGGCGCAGGCGGGTTCGCCTGGCCCGCCAAGGAGGCTTCGGCAAAGCGGCGGCTATCGATAGCGATCTCGACCAGGCTGCGCGGAGCCTTCACCAGGACTTCCCAGAGGACCGCGGCGAGCCCGCCGATCGCCAAGGCGAGGACGGCGAAGGTGATGAGGTCAAAGCTGGCCATGTGTCTCTCCTGCTGTAGAGCGGATCAGGTCTAGCGCACTGCACAATCGCGATGCTGCACTGCCCATAATATGGCATTGAAGTTGCCGTTATTCCAGTGGAATATTGCATCTGGTAT
>DATFDU010000574.1:0-2735 GCA_035251915.1 Dongiaceae bacterium
AGCAGCGCCCAGGTGTGGAAATCGACCTTGTCCTGAAGGCCGGCGTAGCCCGATGCATCGGTTGCGGGCACATTGTCGATCCGCAGCGAGCTGCCATCGGGCAACATGATCCGCTGCCAGATTACCAGCGCGCGCTTCTGACCGAATGCTACAACACTATCGTAGCTGCCGATCAGCCGCGACCCTTGGGGGATGAGGAGGATGCGCCCCGTGGGACTGTCGAACACCGGGCTGGTCACCTGCGCTGTCACAAGGCCGGGCAAGTCGGACCGAAGCCCCGTGATCAGGCTCGCCGAGATCACACTCCCCGCGGAGATGAGGTACGGCGAAGGTGCGGCGGCCAGCGGGTGCGGATTGACGTCACCACTTCGATCGAGCGCGCCGACGAACTGAGCCTTTCGCCTCTGCGCGTTCGGATCACTATCCGGATCGAGTGCCGGACTGGCAGTGCCCGTCGGAGCCGGGGTCGGGACGACCGTTGCATCGGTCGCGGCCATCGGCGGCGGTGCCGAGCGTCCCTGCACCAAGACACCCGACTCGCGCGCAGCTTTCAGTTCCGCAAGCCATCGTTCGCGCTCCTGCGCCGCCGCCTGGCTGGCGGCATCGACGCTCGAACCGGTTTCCGCAGCCATCTGACGCTGGTGCTCGAGGATCGGGCGACCGAGGTCTCCCGGTAGCGGCGGGCCGAGCTTGGGAACATCGCCGTAGGTCGACGGTAAGCCATTCAGCGAGTCCGTCGAGGGCCGATTGCTCGGCTCGGACAGTTCCTGCCGCTCGGCAATCGAGCCGAACACGCGCGGCTTGAGGGCGACCCAGGCGACCGCCATCAGGCTGATTGAACCAAGCGCGGCAATGGCGACGATGACGCCCCGGCGAAAGCGGATGGCGCGCGCCGGCCTCGCCCGGATCGCCAGCGTCTCTGGATCCACCTTCGGGGCAGGCGCAATAACGGCCTCGGTCATGCGCGCTTGCCCTTGCGGGCCTGACGACCCTCGGCGACACGGGTGATGCGAACGACCTGCTGCTTCTTCGTGCCGAGCCGAAGCTCCGCCGCATCGAATATCCGATCGACGACATAGTAGCGGCCCCGGACGCGATAGTTGACCAGCTCGGCTTCGCCGGTCGGCCCGACGATGAAGAGCGGCGGCGCATCGCCCACCGCAAGGCTGGCTGGAAATTCGATGAAGGTCTGCCGGCCGTCGTCGAAGGCGCGCAGTGGCCGCCATGCTGGCTGGTCACCGCTCACCATGTAATTGAAATGCAGATTGTCGACCGCAAGCCCTTCCGAGACCGGCGCCGCCGCGGCTGCCTGTTCGGTAGCACGCCTGAGCGCAATCAACTGATCGGCGGGATAGGTCCATGAAAGCGCGGCCATGGCGGTGCGCGAGGTGGCGGTGAGCTGAAGGTGGTAGCTGCGCCGGTCGGTCGTGACGATGATGTTCGTTGCAAGCCCTGAGGCGAACGGCTTCACCAAGATGTGCGTCCGTTTATCAGCGCCGGCCCCGCTCGTAGTGTCGCCGATGACCCAACGCACCGTATCGCCTGCGGCGACCGCGACGAGATTTTCTCCCGGTTGCAAGGCAATGTCGGTGACGGCGCCGGGTGCGGTATAGACTTGGTAGATCGCGCCCTCGCTGAAGGGATAGACCTGGACCGCGTTGATGAAGGCCTGTGCCGTGGGTACCTGCGTCGCCGCGCGATTGGCAATGGCCACGCGCGCGACTGCCGGGCTGACTAGCTTCTTGAACTGGGCATGACGGGCAGGCGGTTTCTGAGCTAACGGCTTTTCGGAAGCAACGGGTGGCGTCGCCGGTGCCGGTGCCGGTGCCGCGGCGGTCTGGGCGAACGCGGATGTGGCGCAAAACGCCAACGCCGATGCGGCAAGGATCATCTTCATGGACGGGACTCCGTGCTGGGCTGCGCGGGCGCAGCGAGGTTAGGATCGAGCGGCGATCCGAGCGGCAGGGCGGGCGCCGTCGGCGTCGAGATCGGCGGCGCTGATGGGCGCGGCTGCGGTGGCGGATCGAGCTCGCGGCTCCAGTCGACCGCATCGACATAGACGCCGAGCGGATTCCTGCGGAGCGTGTCGGTGTCCGTCGGCGGCTTCATCGCGACCGTCAGGATTGCGGTCCAGCGGGATGTGCCGGCTTCCGCGCCACGTTCATAAGCCGTTTCGGTCCATTTTACCTGGAATGAGCGATCAGACGCGCGCACCACGCTGGTGACCTGCACAGAGACCGTCTTCTCGCCGATATTGGCGAAGGGATCGGCACCGCGTGCATAGTCGCCCAGGAACTGGGCGCCCCGCTTGGTGATGAAGTCATAGGCCTCGAGCCAGTTCTGCCGCGTCAGGACAGGATCGAGCAACCGGCCCCGAACATGCGCGATGAAGTGCGACAGGTGCCACGCGATCTGGGGATCGGTCGGGTGATAGCCGGCCTCCGCCTCGGTGATCGCGCGCGCCTCGCCCAGCCGATCGACTTCGACGACATAGGGCGTCACCCGGCTTTGCATCGATTGCCAGACGACACCTGCGGACAGGCCGCCGGTCAGTGCCAGGCAACCGAACGCCATCAGCCGCCAGTTTCGTGCCTGCACCCGCGCGGAGCCGATGCGTTCATCCCAGACCTGGCCAGCCCGCTGATAGGGCGTCTCGGGCTCCGGGGTTCGTCCATAGCGCTGGACGGCGCGCTTGAAGATCATCAGTCGTCCCTTTCCTTGATGTCGGGGGTTGC
>DATFDU010000575.1:0-5238 GCA_035251915.1 Dongiaceae bacterium
CGGGGGTCGTTGAGCGGTCATAAAGAGGGTCTGATCGACAAGGCAGGGCACATCTTCTATGCTTGCGGCCATTCACCGGTCAATTCTTGCGGTCATGCAGGACGCTCAGCCCACATCGGCGCCATCGACCTTGCTGGGTCCGGAGGATCCGGCGCCGTTCTCCGTGTTCCATCGCGCGGGGCGCGCGGAGCTGGTGATGTTCTGCGACCATGCCGGCCGTACCTTTCCCAAGGCGCTGGGCATGCTCGGCCTCGGCGCGCGCCAGCTCGATCAGCATATCGCGTGGGACATCGGCATCGCCGGCCTGGGGCAGCGGCTGGCGCATTCGCTCGACGCGCCGTTCTTCATGACGGCCTATTCGCGGCTGGTGATCGATTGCAACCGGCACCTCAACGATCCGACCTCGATCCCGCAGGAAAGCGATGGCGTGCGCGTGCCCGGCAACCGCGGCCTCAGCGCCGATCATCGCCGCCAGCGGCAGCAGGAGATTTTCCAGCCCTATCACGATGCGCTGTCCGACGAGATCGGCGGGCGGGTCGCGGCCGGGCGTATTCCCGTCGTCATCTCGCTGCATTCCTTCACGCCGGTGATGAACGGCTTCCAGCGGCCGTGGCATGTCGGCGTGCTGTGGAACAAGGACGCGCGCATGCCGGTGCCGCTGATGCGGCGCCTGGCGGAAGAACCGGACCTGGTGGTGGGCGACAACGAGCCCTATTCGGGGCGCGACGGCCATGGCTATTCCATCAAGGCTCATGCCGAGAGGCTCGGCCTCGCGCATGCGCTGCTCGAAATCCGCCAGGACCTGATCGCCGATGAGCGCGGGCAGGAGAGGTGGGCGGGCATCCTGCATCGCGTGCTCAAGGACGTGCTGGGCAATCCCGCCTTGCATGAGATTCGTCTCGAGGCGGCGCCATGATGAAGGAGCCGGCCTTCACCGTCGGCATCGAGGAAGAGTATCTGCTGGTCGACCGCGAGTCCCGCGACCTGGTGGTCAATCCGCCGCCGGAATTGTTCGAGGCCGCCAAGATCGCGCTCGGCGAGCGGGTGACCCAGGAGTTCCTGCGCTCGCAGATCGAGGTCGGCACCTCGATCTGCGAGACCCTGGACGAGGCGCGCCAGCAGCTGCGCCAGTTCCGCACCACGGTCGGCGAGCTTGCCGCGCAGCACGGCCTGGCGCCGGTCGCGGCCTCGACCCATCCGTTCGCCGACTGGTCGCGCCAGATGCACACCGACAAGGAGCGCTACAATATGCTGGCGCGCGATCTGCAGGCGCTGGGGCGGCGCCTGCTGATCTGCGGCATGCATGTGCATGTAGGCCTCGAAGACCCGGAGCTGCGCATCGACCTGATGAGCCAGGCGTCGTATTTCCTGCCGCACCTGCTGGCGCTGTCGACCTCCTCGCCATTCTGGCAGGGGGAAGATACCGGCCTCAAGAGCTTCCGCCTCGCGGTCTTCGACGAGCTGCCGCGCACCGGCCTGCCGGAAATCTTCGATTCCTGGGGCGAATATGAGCGGCACCTCAAGGTGCTGATCAAGGCCGGGCTGATCGAGGATGGCAGCAAGCTGTGGTGGGACCTGCGGCCGAGCGCGCGCTTCCCGACGCTGGAGCTGCGCGTCACCGATGCCTGCACATTGCTCGAGGACACGCTGTGCATCGCCGCGGTCTATCGTTGCATCCTGCGCATGCTGTATCGCCTGCGCCGGTCGAACCAGCGCTGGCGGCGCTATGCCGCGATGCTGATCAACGAGAACCGCTGGCGGGCGCAGCGCTACGGCATCGACGAGGGGCTGGTCGATTTCGGCAAGGGCGAGATCGCGCCGGTGCCCGGGCTGATCGAGGAGATCATTGACCTGGTGACACCCGATGCCCAATTCTTCGGGTGCGAGAAGGAGCTGCTGCATGCGCGCACCATCCTCGCGCGCGGCACATCCGCCCACCGCCAGGTGGCGCTCTATCGCCGCGCGATCGACGACGGGATCGAGCGGGAGCAGGCGCTGCGCATGGTGGTGGATCAGCTGATCGCCGAAACCCTGACCTTCGAATGAGGCCCGCAATGGACGACAAGACCCGCACCGAGCTGGAAGCTGCCGCGTTCCGGCGCCTGGTCCAGCATCTGCGCGAACGCACCGACGTGCAGAACATCGACCTGATGAATCTCGCCGGCTTCTGCCGCAATTGCCTGTCGAAATGGTACCGCGCCGCCGCGGAGGAGAAGGGCGTGCCGCTCAGCGATCCCGAGGCGCGCGAAATCGTCTACGGCATGCCGTACGAGGAATGGAAAGCGAAGCACCAGAAGGAAGCGAGCGGCGAGCAGAAGAAGGCGTTCGCGGAGACGCACAAGCACTGAGGTATTTGAGAGCGCCGACGCCCGCCCCATTCGTCATGGTCGGACTTGGCACGACCATCCACGAGTCTCTGTGGGCAACATCTGGTCGACTGAAGCAAACTCGTGGGTGGTCGTGCCAAGCACGACCATGACGGAGAGGGGAGAACCGGCGTCGTGTCATCCACACTCATCGAGCCCACGTTGCTGCTGCCCACGCTGGTCGCGGCGATGGCCTACACGCTGACGCCCGGACCGGCGTTCCTGGCGCTGCTCGGCATCGGCGCGACGCAGGGGCGGCGAGCGGGCGTGGGATTCCTCGTGGGGCACCTGGCGGGTGACGTGCTGTGGGCGTCGCTGGCGCTGATCGCGATCATCGGCGCGCAGTCGCTCGGCACCGCGATGTTCGATCTGCTCGGACTCGGTTGCGGGCTCTACCTCCTCTGGCTGGGCTGGAAGGCCGCGAGCGTGCGGCGCGAGGACGATGCGATGGCGAGCGTCGGGGCGCGGCGGCCGCTGCTGCGCGGACTCGCCTTCGGCCTGATGAACCCGAAGGGCTATCCGGTGGCGGTTGCGACCTTCACCTCGCTGCTGGCGAGCCGGTCGGAGGATCTGAGCTGGGAGCGCATGCCGCTGCTGCTGCTCGCGGCGTTCGCGGGCTTCATCCTGGCGGACGGGGTGCTGGCCTACGTGGTCGGCGCCGGGCTGGTGCGGCGCTTCTATCGCCGGCATCAGCTGTGGGTGACGCGGGCATCGGGGCTGCTGTTCATCGGCTTCGGGCTGAATGCGCTGTGGCATTCGACCCATTCGCTCTGGAGCGCCTGGCGGCGCAGCTAGCGTGCGGCGGCGGCCCTGCGGCGCGATGGCCAGGCCACAATGGCGAGGCCGAGCAGAATGACGATGCCGCCGGCGATCAGCGAAGAGCGCAGCGGCTCCTCGAACCACAGCACGCCGGTTGCGACGCCGATCGGCGGCATCAGCAGCGTGAAAGGCAGCAGCTGGTCGATGCGATTGCGCACCAGCAGCTTGTACCAAAGGATATAGCCGCCGGCGAAGCCGACCAGCGCAATGGTTGCCAGCCCGATCCAATCCCCGGTGCTCGCGCCGGCGAGCTGGGCCAGCTGATCCTGCTCCAGCAGCAGGCTCGCGACCAGCGCCTGAGGCCAGGCATGGCGCGCCATCGCGGCATAGAAGGCGGCGCCGCTGTCGCGGCAGCGCAGCCGGATCAGGATCTGCGCCGCCGACCATGCCAGCGACGCGATCGCGATCACGGCGACGCCGAGCCACGAATTCGTTTCGCCCGGCGCGCCGATGACGATCGCGACGCCCGCCAGCGCCACCACGCAGCCGAGGCCGTTGCGCAGGTTCGGCTGGTCGATGCGCGCGATCCACGACATCAGGATCGCGAACGGCACTGTCAGTTGCAGCAGCAGCGTGGACGTGCTCGCCGGCAGCAGGCTGAGGCCGAGCGCCAGCAGGCAGCTCTGCACGCTGCCGCCGAGCGCGGCGATCAGCATCATCCAGCGGAACGACGTGGTGCTGCGCGGCGCCAGCGGCGTCACCGCGAGGGCGATGATCGCGTACACCATCGCGATGAACAGCAGCGGCGGAAAGGCCGCCACGAACGGCTTCATCGAGGTGAAGCCGACGCCCCAGATCAGCTGGACCAGGACGGCGAGGGCGATATCCAGCGCAGGCATGAAGGGCTCGAGGCGGGAAAGATTGTGGCGACAATGCCTCGCGCGTCGGTGCCGTGCAAGCAGCCCACGTTATCCCCGTTATCCACAGGCGTTCGACGCTGGCCCGGGCCGCTCCGGAGGACTAGAGTCGCCGCCGTTCCCGAGTCGGGCGGATCGTTTCAATATCGGCGGAGTGGATTATGGCGGATGCTGGCGGCATTGCGGCGGACCGACTGAAGTCCTTCATCGAGCGCATCGAGCGCCTGGAGGAGGAGAAGGCGGCCATCGCCGGGGATATCCGCGAGGTCTATTCCGAGGCCAAGTCGACCGGCTTCGAGACCAAGATCATGCGCCAGGTCGTGCGGCTCCGTAAGATGGAGACCCACGACCGCGAGGAGCAGGAACAGCTCCTCGAGCTCTACAAGCGCGCCGTCGGCATGGCGGGATAACGGGACCCCACCAGGCCACTCGGGGGATCTGACACGGCCAGCGCTGTGCTATGATGCCGCCATGGACGACGACCTTGGCGGCATCAGGCTCATCCAGGCCTCGGAGCTGAATTCCGAGGTCGTTCGTGATGCCGTCGCATACTGGCAAAGCAAGCGCACCGGCGCCGCGCCGCCGTTGACCGACTCGTTCGATCCGCTCGAGGTGCCACGCCTGCTGCCGCACCTGATGCTCAAGGACGTGCGGCGCGATCCGTGGGACTTCCGCTATCGCGTGGTCGGCACCACGGTGCGCGAGCATTCGCGGCACAACTGGACCGGAAAATGGATGTCGGAGGTCGACGGCCAGGGCGAGGGCTCGACCGTGTTCCGCGTCATGCGCTGGGTCAGCGAGGGGCGCAAACCCGCGATCTTCCGCCCGCCCTATGTCGGCCCGCACAAGGAGTTCAAATACTGCGAGGCCGCGGTCATGCCCTGGTGCAACAGCGCCGGGCTGGTCGATCGCGTGCTCGTCGCGGTGGATTTCCTCATGGCCTGACGCCAAGCAGCGTCGTTCCGATGGGGCCATGGCAGACATCCCGGACCCAGTCGCGCCGGCGCTGCAAGAGGTGATCTTCACCCTTGCCACGGATGTCCGCCAACGCCCCAAAGGCCGCGACGGCATGATAGATGGCGACCTGTTCCCAGGAGGCGGACTGGCCGGCCTCGGCCGAATATGCGGCAAGCGCGCGCCGCGTGAAGGCGTCGCCGAACGAATGGAAATACATGAAATCGACGTGCCGGTCGCCA
>DATFDU010000576.1:0-3078 GCA_035251915.1 Dongiaceae bacterium
ATGCAAAAACTTCGGACCGATGCGGCCGTCGAGCCCGATGCCGCGCGCCACGTCGTGCACGTCGGCGCCGACCTTGTCGCACAGATCGGAGACCTGGTTGATGTAGGAGATCTTCATCGCCAGGAACGCGTTGGCGGCATATTTGATGAGTTCCGAGGTCTCGAGATTGGTAAACAGGATCGGGGTCTCGATCAGGAACAGCGGGCGGTAGAGCTGACGCATGACTTCCCGCGCCCGGTCGGACTCGCAGCCGATGACGACGCGGTCCGGTCGCATGAAGTCGCCGATCGCCGAGCCTTCGCGCAGGAACTCAGGATTCGACACCATGTCGAAATCCGCCCTGGGGCTGGTCTCGCGGATGATGCGTTCCACCTCGCGGCCGGTGCCGACCGGAACCGTCGACTTGGTGACGACGACGGTATAGCTGCGGATCTCGCGCGCAATGCTCTTGGCTGCGGCATAGACGTAGCTGAGGTCCGCGTGTCCGTCGCCACGGCGGCTCGGCGTGCCGACCGCGATGAAGACGGCGGCCGCCCCGGTCATGGCGGCGGTGAGGTCGGTGGTGAAGCTGAGGCGACGGCGCGCCATGTTGTTTTTCACCAGCGTGTCGAGCTCCGGCTCATAGATCGGGATCTTGCCGTCGTTGAGCTGCGCGATCTTGCTCGCGTCCTGGTCGACGCAGACCACCTCGAATCCGAATTCGGAGAAGCAGGCACCCGACACCAGGCCGACATAGCCGCTGCCAATGACGGCGATCTTCATGAACGACTCCTATCTTTGCTGCACGGCGCCCGGCAGGACGTCCGATATGATTGCGCCGAAGCGCCGGTCGCGGCGACGGAATTCCGCCAACGCGACAACCAGGTCCTCGCCGGCGAAATCCGGCCAGTATTTCTCGACAAACATCATTTCCGCATAGGCCAGCTGCCACAGCAGGAAATTGCTGACGCGCTGCTCGCCGCTGGTGCGGATCATCAGGTCCGGATCGGGCAGCCCGGCGGTGGAGAGATGCGCGCCGAACGCGTCCTCGTCGATGTCATCCGCTGCCAGCATGCCGGCCTCGACCCGCGCGGCCAGCCGGCGCGCCGCCGCGACGATGTCGGCGCGGCCGCCGTAGTTGAGCGCGATGGCGAGATGCAGGCCCGCATTGTCGCGCGTCAGCCGTTCGGCCTCCGCGATCAGGTCGACGATATCGGCCGGCAGTGCCGCCCGCTCGCCGATCACGGAGAGGCGGACGCCAGCCTCATGCAACTCATCCACGTCGCGCTGCAGGTACGAGCGCAGCAGGCCCATGAGATACTGCACCTCCGCCCTGGGCCGCTTCCAGTTCTCGGACGAGAAGCCGAACAGGGTGAGATGCGTGACCCCCGCCTCCGCTGCCGCCTTGATGACCTTGCGCGCCGCTTCGGCACCCTGGCGGTGGCCCATGGTGCGCGGCAGGCCGCGGGCCCGGGCCCAGCGGCCGTTGCCATCCATGATGATGGCAACGTGCAGCGTCGCCGCGGCCTGGGCCGGCGCGACCTTGCGGATTTCCGACAGGGCAGTCGAGAACCGGGTCATGCGGCGGAGGTCAGCCGGTTATGCCAGGTCATGCGCGCGGATCGAGCAACGGATCAGAATGCATTCCGCGGCCTTATCAGTTCGATCACGGTCATCACGAGAATCCGCAGATCGAAGGAGAACGACCAATTGTCGATGTAATAGATGTCGTGGTTGACGCGCGCCTCCAGCAGCTTCGGCTCGTCGACCGCGCCACGCAGGCCGCGTACCTGCGCCCAGCCGGTGATGCCAGGCCGCATGCGGTGGCGCACGGCGTATTCGTGCACGATCTCGTCGCACAACCGATCGTTCACCTGCATGCCGAGGGCGTGCGGGCGTGGACCAACCAGGGACATGTCGCCCGCGAGCACGTTGAACAGCTGCGGCAGCTCGTCGATACTCAAGCGGCGCAGCCAGGCGCCGACGCGTGTCACACGGGCGTCGTTGCGCTTGGTCTGCTCGCGCGCCTCCAGGTCCGACTGCTCGACATACATCGAGCGGAATTTGAGGACGTTGAACTCCTTGTTGTTGAGCCCGAGCCGGGGCTGGCGGAACAGGATCGGCCCGGTGCTGTCCAGCCGGATCGCGAGCGCGGTGAGCGCCAGCAAGGGCGAGAGTGCGATCAGCAGCCCGAGCGAGGTGACGAAGTCGAAGCTGCGCTTCACCAGCCAGTCGAGCTCGGATTGCGGCTTGCGCAGGACGCTGAGGATCGGCGGAGAGTCGTCGCGGGCGATCTGCTTGTCGAGGCGCATGCCGACGAAATCCGGCACCAGCGCCACGTCGACGGCCAGGCTGCGCAGCTTGGTCAGCAGCTGCAGGATGCGCCCTTCCGCGCTCATGGGAAGCGCGATCAGCACCTTGTCGACCGCCGGGGTCCCCTTGACGAACTCGATGAGCGCATCGAGACCGCCGTCGACAGGGATACCCTGTACGTGTCCCGGCACCCGCTGTGCGCGGTCGTCGAAGATGCCGACGATCGAAACCGATTCCGCATATTCCTCCCGCACCACCTTGACCAGGCGCTGGCCGATCGCGTCGGCGCCGAACACCACCACGCTGGTGGAAAGATGGCCGGCCGCCTGCCAGCGGTTGAGCAGGCCGTAGCCGAGCAGGCGCTCGCCCGCCATCGCCAGCGTGGCAAACACGATGACGTAGTGCTCTGGCGAGAGCTGCGCAAAATTGAACGTGGCCCCGCCATCGGCGGCGCTGTGGCCCAGCCAGGCTTCGACGCCGTAGCTGAAGGTTGTCGCGGCACAGGTCAGCACCGCCGGCTTGATCACAAAGTCGAACAAGGAGGCGTGGGCCGCGCCGCCCAGGTCATATGAGCGCGCCAGCGAATGCGCGACGATGAAGCTGAGCACGCTGGTCACCGCGAAATGCGGCCACGAGGTTGAGAACAGTTCGGTGCTCATCGGCGCGAGCAGCATCGCGACCAACGCCACGACCGCAGCGAACACCGCGAGATCGCACAGCGCAAGCAGGATCCCGCCGAGCCGCGGGTCGCGAGGAAGATAGTGTTTACGGGCGAGGGTCTGTGTT
>DATFDU010000577.1:0-8605 GCA_035251915.1 Dongiaceae bacterium
GCGGCCAGAGCGCCGGCAAGGCGACCTGCCCGGACGAGGGCCCGCTGCTCGGCGCGGGTCTGTCGGATGTCGCGCTCTCCACGGCGCCAACAGACGATGAGCTCTGCGCTCTTGCAGCCGAGCGCCGCTTCCGCTCCATCCTGGTCATCAAGGGTTTGGACGAGGCGCCGGCCAAGGTGGAATGCAACGTCGCCATCTCGGAGCTCGGCCATGATTGACAAGCTTCGTGCGCTGCAAGCCAAGCTGCAGCAGGACAAGCTCGCTGAGTTCAAGCGCCGCGTGTCGCTCGGCGATCTGATCACCGACCGCTGGCAGAATGCGCGCGAATACGGCTTCGGCGAAGGCACCTCCTGCTACGACAACGTGCTGATCCTGGGCGATGTGCAAGTCGGCAAGAACAGCTGGATCGGACCCAACTGCATTCTCGACGGCAGCGGCGGCACTCTCACGATCGGCGACTACTGCTCCATTTCGGCGGGTGTGCAGATCTACACCCACGACACCGTCGCATGGAGCACATCGCTGGGCGAGGCCGAGCACGCGAAGGCGCCGACCACCATCGGCAACGGCGCCTATATCGGGCCCAACAGCGTGATCGCCAAGGGCGTCACCATCGGCGACCGCGCCGTGATCGGCGCGATGTCGTTCGTCAGCGCCGACATCCCGGCCGGCAAGAAGGCTTGGGGTACGCCGGCCAAGGTCGTCGGAGATTCGGTCTGATGCCGCTGGTGCTGCGGGATTGCGGCCCGATCTCGCGCGTCGGACTTGGCACCTGGGCGACCTTCGGCGACGGCGTCGATCAAGCGACCGCGCGCCGGGTGGTGGCTGCGGCACTCGATGCCGGGATCACGCACATCGACACGGCGCCGAGCTATGCCGGCGGAATCGCCGAGGAATGGCTCGGCCAGTTCCTGGACGGCCGTACCGACATTGTCATCTCCACCAAGGCGTATTTCGACACAACGGGTAATCCAGCCGGCCTTGGCCGAGCGGCGCTGTTCCATTCAGTGGACGGCAGCCTCAAACGGCTGCGGCGCGAGCGCATCGACCTACTGTACTGCCATCGCGCCGATCCCGACACGCCCCTGGACGAGACCCTGGCGGCGCTGGCCGAGCTCAGGCGCCAGGGCAAGGTCCGAGCCTGGGGCATCAGCCGCTGGCCGGCGGAGCTGGCGCTGCAAGCCGCCGCCCTTGCCGGAACTTATGATTTGCCGCCGCCAGCGGCCGCACAGGAACCCTATAACCGCTTGCATCCCGCGCCGGCCGCTTCCCTCAAGGAGGCGCTGCAATCCGTACCGGTGCCGATCGTTGGCTACTCCGTTCTGGCGCGCGGGACGCTGACAGGCAAGTACCTCGACACGACGCCGGCCGGATCGCGGGCGGCGCGCAGCCACGATTGCCCGCAGGTCTGGAAAGCCGACGGGGCTCAGGCAGACCGGATTCGGCGCCTGCTCGACGCAGCCAGGCAGGCCGGCGTTTCTGCTGCATCCCTGGTGATCGCGGACGCCTTGCGTTTCGGGCCGTGTGCGGCAATTCTGACCGCCGCTTCGTCCCCCGAGCAGGTTGCAGACATCGCCAGGGGCATGACCCTGGACGATGCATTGACGAGATCCGTGGAAGGTATCTTTGGTGAACCAGCAGATTGAGACGTTGATCGATGGCCGGCCTTTCTCCTGGGCCGTGAAGGGGGAATTCTCCTGGGGCAGCGGCGGACCGCTGTGCCAGGTGGAAAGCGACCCGCTCCTGCTGGTGCTGGGCGCGCAGGGCTACCGCGTCATCGACCTGCCGCCTGGAACGGCCGACCGCATCAAGCGCAGCGCGCGCGCCCTGCCCTATCTCGAGGGCCTGACCGAACTCGAGCAATACCATGCGTGGGTGAAGAGCGAGGCCGACCACATCGAGATCATCAAGATCAGCCGCGACCTGCGCTTCAGCCAGCTCGGGCTGGACCCGAAGGAGTTCACGCAATATTTCGCCGACCTGGTCGGCGTGAATTTGTCGCCGATCCTGCCGATCCTCGAGAAGGACGTGGTGCAGCTGCGCATCAACCGCCCCGGCTCGACCGACTACAACCCGCCGCATCGAGACGGCTCGCTGCCGCACCTCGCGCCAACGCTCAACGTGTGGATCCCCGTGGTCGGCGTCGACGAGACCACCAGCCTGCCCATCCTCCCCGGCTCGCATGCGATCGCCGAGGCGGATTGCTGGCAGACGCAGCCCGGCGGCGCAGTGCTCGGCGGCAATCCGTATCGCGTGCCGGCGATCGGCCGCCTGCGCAACGGGCCGCTCAAGATGGTGCGCGCGCCCGTGCGCTTCGGCCAGGCGCTGGTCTTCACGCCCTACCTGATCCACGGGCTCGCCTTCAACAACAGCGACACCAAGACCCGCATGGCCTTGGAGATGCGCTTCCAGATCGTCCGCTGAGGCCGCGGTGGGCGGCGCGAAGCAGCTCGATCTCGCCGGCATCCTCCAGGTGGTGCGTGCGCGAGGTGTATCAACACGAAGCCTGACCGCCATCGCCGGCGCGCCCGGCGCCGGCAAGTCGACGCTGGCCGAGGCGGTGGCCGCGCAGCTGAATGAGGAGGCTGCGGACAGCGCCGCCGTGCTGCCGATGGACGGCTATCATTTCGACGACCGCGTGCTGGTGCCGCGCGGCATGCGCCCGCGCAAGGGCGCGCCGGACACCTTCGACGTCGCTGGTTTCTATCACATGCTCCAGCGCCTCAAGCGCAACGAGGAGCCGGAGATCGCGGTGCCGGTGTTCGACCGCGAGCTGGAGATCGCCCGCGCCGGCGCGCGCCTGATCCCCCGCTCCGTCCGGCACCTGATCGTGGAAGGCAACTATCTGCTGCTGGATCGGCCGGGGTGGTCCAGCCTGCGCAGCCTGTTCGACACCACCATTATGATCGCCGTTCCCGAGGCGGTACTGCGCTGGCGGCTGATCGAACGCTGGCAAGGCTATCAGCTGCCGCCCGACGAAGTCACGGCCAAGGTCGAGACCAACGACCTGCCGAACGGAAGACTGATCGTGTCGGCCAGCGCGCCGGCGGAGTTCACCGTCACGCTCTGACTACGCCGCCGCGCTCGATGCGATCATCAGCAGGGCGGCGGTCGCGGCGCCGCACACCCACAGCCAGAGCGCCTGCCGGCAGCGGTTGTTGGCGAAGCAGATCGTCATGTCACACGCTCCCCAGATCCTGGTTGACCAGCGGGATCCTGCGGATGCGCTTGCCGGTGGCGGCGAAGATCGCGTTCAGCACCGCCGGGGCCGCGACCGCGATGGTCGGCTCGCCCACGCCGCCCCAGAAACCGCCGGACGGCATGATGATGGTTTCGACCTTCGGCATCTCCGCCATGCGCAGGACGTTGTAGGTGTCGAAATTCTCCTGCTCCATGCGGCCGCCCTTCACCGTGCATTCGCCGTAGAGGCAGGCGGACAAGCCGTAAACGAACGAGCCTTCGACCTGGCGCTCGATCTGCGCCGGGTTGACCGCATGGCCGGGGTCCGTCGCCGCGACGATCCGATGGATCCTCAGTTGACCGTCAGAGACCGAGACCTCGGCCGCCGCGGCGACGTAGCTGCCATAGCCCATGATCTGGGCCAGGCCGCGGTGAACCCCTTGCGGTGGCGCGGACTCCCAGCCGATCCGCTCCGCCACCGCGTTGAGCACGGCCAGATGCTTCGGATGGTTCGCCATCAGCGCGCGCCGGAAAGCTAGGGGATCCTTCCCGGCCGCCCGTGCGAGTTCATCCATGAAGCATTCGAGATAGATGGCATTCTGGTTGAGATTGACGCCGCGCCAGAATCCCGGCCGGACCGGCGGGTTGCGCATGGCATGATCGATCAGCAGATTGTCGATGGTGTAGCCGAACGCGCTTTCCTCGCCGCCGTCGTTGAGACCCTGGAAGACGGCGGAATCCATGCCGTCCTTCAAGGCCCCCGGACGCAAGGCCGCCAGGATCGACTGGCCGGAGATGCGCATGTGGAGCGCGGTCAGGTTGCCCTCCGCATCCAGCGCGCCGGTCAGCTTGCACTGGGTGGTCGGATGATAGAAGTCGTGCAGCATGTCCTCCTCGCGCGACCAGATCAGCTTGATCGGCGTGCCGGGCATCTGCTTGGCGATCGACACCGCCTGGCGCACGTAGTCCTGCCCCGCGCCGCGCCGGCCAAAGCCGCCGCCGAGATGCACCTTGTGGACGTCGCATTGGCCGATCGGCAGGCCGGCCGCCTCCGCAGCGGTTTCCAGGCTGCTTTCGGCGCTCTGCGTCGGCGCCCAGACCTCGCAGCGTTCTCCCGTGTAGAGCGCGAGCGCGTTCATCGGCTCCATGGTGGCGTGGCTCTGGTACGGATAGGCGTAGGTCGCGGTGATGACCTTGCCGGCGCCGGCGAGCACGCCAGGCGCATCGCCCGACGAATTGCCGACAAACGACTCCTTGGACTCGAGCCCTTCCGCCAGCATGTCGGCGATCGTCGCGCTGCTGAGGTTGGCGTTTGATCCCTCGTCCCACGTGATCGGGAGAGCATCGAGCGCGGTCTTGGCACGCCACCAGGTATCGGCCACGACCGCAACGGCGGTGTCGTCGACCTGCACGACCTTGCGCACGCCGGGCATCTTCTCGACCGCCGCGGCATCGAATCCGGCAAGCTTGCCGCCGAATACGGGACAGGCGCGCACCGCCGCGTTCAGCATGTTCGGTTGCGTGAGGTCGATGCCGTATTTCTGCTTGCCGGTCAGCTTGTCGGCGGTGTCGAGCCGCAGCAGCGGCTTGCCGGCAATGGTCCAGTCCTTGGGATCCTTGAGCGTGATCTCGGCAGGCGGCGTCTGGCGCGCCGCGGCGTCGGCCACCTGGCCATAGGTCACCGTGCGCCCGCTCGGCTGATGCGTGATGATGCTGTCGGCGGCGCTGCACTCGCTCGCCGGCACGCTCCATTGCTCGGCCGCGGCCGCGATCAGCATTTCACGTGCCGCCGCACCGCCCTGACGCACATATTCGTGCGAGCGCCGGATCGCGCGGCTGCCCGTGGTCGACATATCGCCCCATGCGTTGTCGCGCGCCAGGTTCTGGCCTGGGGTCGGATACTCGGTCGTGACCTTGGACCAGTCGCACGCCAGCTCCTCGGCCACCAGCTGGGCGAGGCCGGTCAGCGAGCCCTGCCCCATCTCGGAGCGCGCGATGCGGATGACGACGGTGTCGTCCGGCTTCACCACCACCCAGGCGTTGACCTCGGGCGGCAGGTCGCCGGCCGCCGCCGCGAACGGAACATGGAAGCCGAGGGAGAGGCCGCCAGCCGTCGCGGCGGTGCCGACGAGGAAGCTGCGGCGGGAGAGCTTGGATATCGCGTTCATGTTGCCCTCCCCTACGCTTCTTCGGCCGCGCGCTTGATCGCTGCGCGCACGCGGTTGTAGGTGCCGCAGCGGCAGATGTTGGTCATCTCCGCGTCGATGTCGGCATCGGTCGGGCTCTTGTTCTGCGCGACCAGGGCGGCGGCCGCCATGATCATGCCGGCCTGGCAATAGCCGCACTGCGGAACATCGAGCGCCAGCCACGCCTTCTGCACTGCATGGCCCCCGTCCGGCGACAGCCCCTCGATGGTGGTGACATTCTGGTTCGGCTCGACCGCACTGACCGGCAGGGCGCAGGAACGCGTCGCGGCGCCGTCGACATGGACCGTGCAGGCGCCGCATTGCGCGACCCCGCAGCCGTATTTGGTGCCGGTCAGGCCGAGCTGCTCGCGCAGCACCCAGAGCAGGGGCGTATCGGGCTCGACGTCGACATCGTGGGGGATTCCATTGACCGTAATGCGCGCCATGACTGACCCTTTTGGTGTTGCTGGTCCGGACGTGGGAGCGGGCGAAAACCGCTCGGGAAGGGTCAAGCTAGCGGGTCAATGTCGCGAGGATTTGCCCCGAACCGGGTTTTTTGTCGCCAAGTGTGCGCGGTCGGAGCGCTGGCACACTTTGATACAATTTGCGTCCCGGAGCGCCGGTCAGCGCACCGGCACCTGCGGCAGGCGGATGACGGCGCGCAGGCCGCCTGAGCGCGGATTGGTGAGCTCGATATCGCCGCCATGGCCGCGCACGATGGTGCGGGCGATCGACAGGCCGAGGCCGACGCCCCCGGTGGTGCGGCTGCGCGAGCCTTCGAGGCGGAAGAACGGCGCGAACACGCGCTCGAACTCCTCTTCCGGGATGCCGGGGCCGTCGTCCTCGATCACGATCTCGAACGAGTCCTTCGACAGGGCAAGGCTGACCCGCGCGCAGCCGCCGTAGCGCACCGCATTCTCGATCAGGTTGCGCAGCGCGCGGCGGAGGGCGGCCGGACGGCAGCGGTACGGCACCTTGCCGCTCTCGGCAAAGGTCACGTTCCAGTCGAGGTCGGCGAGATCGCTGCACACGCTCTCTGTCAGCGCCGCAAGGTCGATCACGCGCGTCGGCTCGCCGGTCGCCTCCTCGCGCGCGAAGGCCAGCGTCGCCTCGGTCATCGCCTGCATCTCGTCGAGCGTCATCAGGATCTTGTCCCGCTCATCCGGATCCGCGACGAACTCGGCGCGCAGCCGCAGCGAGGTGATCGGCGTGCGCAGATCGTGGCCGATCGCGGCCAGCATGCTGGTGCGGTCCTTCACGAAGCGGTGCAGCCGCTCCTGCATCCGGTTGAACGCCTCGGCGGTGCGCCGGATATCGATCGGGCCCTCTTCCGGCAGGGGCGCGATCTCTTCCCCGCGCCCGAACGCCTCGGCCGCGACCGCCAGCCGGCGCATCGGCCGCGACACGCGATAGGCGACCAGGATGGCAATGAGCGTCAGGACGACCGCCGTGATGCCAACCGACACGGTGGATTGCGAGCTCCAGATCGAGCCGTAGGCCGGCTTGGCAAACGCCGCGTTGAGCCACGTGCCGTCGCGCAGCTGCACGGTCAGGCCCGAGCCGTAGGTGTGATCGAGCCGCACATAGCGCGCGGTGCGGGCCAGAGACCAAGCCTCGGCATCCACCACGTTCCAGGCGCCGAACTCCGAGGCCTGGGCCGGCGTGACCAGCGACACATCGTCGGCCGACGCCTGCCGCTCGGGCGGCTTGCCGGTCGCCGGGTCCGGATCGCCGTAGCGCGGCAAGGGCTGCGCCAGGCGATAGAATGCATCCTTCTTCCAGGACTTGACGTCGTCCGGGCTCTCCTTGGTCAGCCAGAAGCGCGTGTAGTTGGTGGCGACCGACCGCAGGATCTCCGGGTGATAGACCGCCGGGGTCGTCTCCAGCAGCTGCGCCACCGAGGCCGAGCGCACCAGGAACTCCTCCTTGGCGGCGTGGCGCAGCGCCTCGCCGCGTTCGTCCCAATAGATGAAGAAGCTGATGGTCTGCGACACCACCAGCGCCAGCAGCATGAAGCCGATCAGCTGGCCGACCAGGCTCCTGGTCCAGAAGCAGCGCGACCACAGGCAGCTGATGTTCATCATGCCGGCGTCACTTCGGCGGTGAAGCTGTAGCCGCCGCCCCAATGGGTCTTGATCAGCGTGGGGTTGCGCGGATCGAGCTCGATCTTCTTGCGCAGGCGGCTGACCTGGTTGTCGATCGACCGGTCATAGACATCGGCCGCGCGGCCGACCGTCAGATCCAGCAGCTGATCGCGTGTCAGCACCAGGCCCGGCCGCTCCACCAGCACGCATAGCAGGCGGTATTCCGCGGTGCTCAGCGGCACGGCGACGGCGTCGGCGCCAACCAGCTCGCGCCGTCCGACATCGAGCGTCCAGCGGTCGAAGCGCACGGCCTTGTTGCGCTGCGCCGATTTCTGCGGCGGCAGGCTGTTGGCGCGGCGCAGCACCGCCTTGATGCGCGCCAGCAGCTCGCGCGGGTTGAACGGCTTGGTCACGTAGTCGTCGGCGCCGATCTCGAGGCCGATGATCCGGTCGGTCTCCTCCGCCGCGGCCGTCAACAGGATGACCGGCAGGTTGCTGGTGGCGCGCAGGTAGCGGCAGACCGAGAGGCCGTCCTCGCCCGGCATCATGACGTCGAGCACGACCAGATCCGGCGCGCTGCGCTGGAGCAGGTGGCGCAGGGTCGCCGCGCTGTCGGCGGCGCTGACCCGGCAGCCGTGCTGCCCGAGATAGCGGCCCACCAGCTCGCGGATGTCCTTGTGGTCGTCGACGATGGCGATGTGCGGGGTGGATTCCATGGCAGCTCCGGCCGCTGTTTTAACACTCTCCGGGCCCCCGCCCCAGGCACAAAAGTGTATCAAACTTTGTCATCCGGCGCCTCCGCGACAGGTTGCGGCAGTCGCGGGGCCGGACCGACAAAGTTCTGCGACCTCATCCTGGGAAGGTGCGTCACCGGAACAGGAACGCCAGGAGTTCGGACGATGACGCATTTCGAAGCCTACCGCTGGGAAGACCATGTGCCGCGCGCGGGCAGCTGGAAATTCAACCTCGCAGCGGGCGTGCTGGCGCTGGGGCTGATCGGGGCCGCCTTGCCCGACAGCTACGGCAATGCACCCGCCGGAGCCGCGGCGGCGACGTCAATGACCGGCGACCATGATCCGCAAATGGAGATTTCCAGCACGCCCGCGCCCGCGGTCCAGCCTGTCAAGAGCTGGTGGGCCTATTGCCCGGCCGCGA
>DATFDU010000578.1:0-7125 GCA_035251915.1 Dongiaceae bacterium
CCACGGACGAGATGCCCTTGCTTGAAGTCACGACGAGGTACATCGCCTGGACCCAGATCGACAGCGGGAGCTTGGTGGCGTGCAAGGGTGTCTTCGTCGTCACGGTGTATTGGCGTCGGCAGTCGCGGCACTCCTTGAGACCCGACCTGCAACTCGGTCCGGACAGATCCCAGTGCGCATAGCTGCCGCAATGTGGGCAGAACGGTCCCTGTGGCCACCTGAATTCTTCCAACAAGCGCCGACACGCGGCCTCTGTCGGATACTGCCGTCGAAAACGCGCGAGCGACGGAACTCGCTCAGGGATTCCGGCCATGACGACCCGCTTACTTTTAGGGGAACTGCTCTGCCCCGGATATTGGATCGTCGCGGAAAACCGTTACCCAGCTGTGAATCTCCCTCCTAGTCAGTGCCTTACAAGCTTCTGCCTTTGTTTCGTGTGTAATGGCTTTCGCGTTCCACCCCTCCTCGCTGGCCCGCCCGGGTTTGGGCGGGCTTTTTGTTTGGGCCGATTCTGGGCTCGCGCCAGCCTTGTGAACCACCTCATAGGCAATCACAGCCCCCGCACTTGAGTCGACCCAATGGCGGTTGGCAGACACACGCGAATAGTGTATCTCCCCGCTCCCTGTGGGCTGGTCATTCCGGATGCACCTGCGATCCTTTGCTGGACGGTGAGGTGTGCCGGTTAGCCGCTGGAGGCTTGCTTGTTTTGCTTCTGCCCACGGTCCGTGCGCCGCCTTGCGCTATGCGCGGTCGGCGCCACCGCTCTCTTCTCTTCTTCGAACGTCGCTTGGTGTTGGGAAACGGCACACGGAAAGCCGGACAACACCAGTCTGGCCGATGTGGCGACCGCGCCGGCACAAGCGCCGCGCAAGATCGACAACATCGGCAGCGTCGCACCGGGCGCCGGACCGGTCGTGGCGCCGGACGGCACCGTGTATGTCGGGAACGAGCAAGGCAAGCTGATGTCGTTCAAGCCCGATGGCACGCCGAGCTGGAGCCGAACGCTGAACAGCGGCGAAGCAATCCTGGCATCGCCTATGATCGGATCCGATGGATCGGTCTATGTCATCGGCGTCAAGAAATATACCGATCACCGTGTGGAGCCGGCGGTGAAGCGCGTTGATTCGACGTTGCATCGATTCACCTCTGGCGGCGGCTGGGTCAGCCAGACTCCATTCCCCGAGCACAACAGAGGCGGCGGCGGCACCACCGCGTCGCCCAACCTGTGGCGCTTCAATGGCGTCGAGCTGATCATGGTGCCGGCGCCCTATCGCCGCGAGGTGGGCGGCGGCATCGACATCCGGCTGCTTGCCTTCACGCCCGACGGCGCCCTGGTGGCCGATCAAAGGGCGACCTCCATCGTTCCCGAGGTCACGGGCGGATTCGGCAAGCCACCGATTTGCGCGGTACCAGTCATCACGATCTTCTGCTACCTCGGGACGGATTTCACCTCGCCAAGCGGCATCCCAATGCCGCCGCCGCCATTGCCCGGTGTCGGCCTCCATACCAATCCCCTTGGCGGCACACCCTGGATCCTGCTGTCGGATCACCACAAGGATTTCGTCGGCTTCACCTTCTCGCTTGCCGACCACAAATTCTATGAAGTCTTCCGAGTGCATGATGAGAACCGCTTCATGCGCTCGGACCCGAGCTTCATTCCAGACCAGCATTCCATCATCGGCGTCGAGGACACCGATCGCGATAACGATGGAGCGCAGACGGGCAACAAAAAAGGCGGCGTCGTGTTCTCCGGTCCCAACCAGGCCAAGGCCGCGCCGGTTACTGGACTGCCGGCGATCCATGCATCGGCGACGCGGCTGTGGGACGGTCGCACGGCCCTGGTCGGCGTGAACGGAGAACTCGTCCTGCTGAACGGCAGGCACGTCACGGCGCGGGTGAAACTTGAGGGCGGTTCCATCGTGCCTGCCGCCGCGTCGCGCACGCACGTCTTCGTCTCGACGCGATTCGCGTTCCAGACCTTCGATCCCGCGTCCCTCACCGAAGTCGCGCGCGTTACCTGGAATGACGGCGGTAGGTCGCCGCCGGCGATCGGGCCGCAGGGGCACGTGTATGTGATTGCGGATCAAACGTTGTTCGTGTTCGGACGTCCCATCGCCGGCAATGCGAACGGCGGAGCCGGCGGCGGTCCGGTCGTGGTCGGCGGTGGTGGCGTGTTGGAGGACTCCGGAACGCCATCGCCGCAGCCGACATCTCAGGCGCAGGCCTACAAGCCGCCGCTCACCGCGAACGGTAACCGGCTATTCGCGTGCGAGAAGCTGGACGGCGACGATTGCGGCAAGGGCGACTACCGCTCGATCGCGAAAGCCTTCTGCGCGAAGAATGGATTCGCCAACGCCGACGACATCGATGTCGACAGCAAGAAGGTGAAGGCCGAGACGCTCGACGGCCAATACTGCTCCAAGAACAAGTGCAAGGTGTTCGACGAGATCGTGTGCAAGAAGTGAGCCCGAGCATCGACCAGCCGAACTAGGCGGCGGCGTCCTTCGCCACCGGGGCGGGATTGGTCAGCGCCAGCGGCTCGCCGGTCTCCAGCAGGCTCTTGAGGCTGCAGAGGATCGCCGGCCAGCCGTTGCGCACCGCCTGCACCACTTCGCCGCCGGCCTCGAGCTCGTCGTGGATCACGGTGAGCTTGGCATCTTCGCCTTCGGCCTCGATCTCGAAGGTGACGCGCGAGGGACTCTCGTCGCGCATCGATTCGATGAACTGGACCTGCCAGGTGTAGGACAGGCGGCGCGGCCGGACGATTTCCAGCACGATGCCGCGATCGCTGACCGCTTCTCCGTTGGCGGTCTCATACCAGAAGGTCACCGGCGATCCGACCTTCCAGTCGGATTCGGCGCGCCGCCCGTACCAGTACTGCCGGGTCAGCACGCCATCGGTCAGAGCGCGCCACACGCTGTCCGGCGTCGCCGCGATGTGGGTGAGATAGCTGAAGCTGGGCTTTGCATGCTTGGCCATCGAGAGCCTCCGCTGCGGCACAGGCATTCCATCACTGGTATTCCAGGGCATTCTATCACGCCTCGCCGGGCGCCATGGGGGCAAATTTCGGCAGCGGCCGATCTCCATCAGGGCCTTGGGGCCGGCACTATGCTCACAGTTCCAGCCCGAATTCCTCGATCAGCCTCCTGCGCCCCGCCTCCGTCACGCTGACCGCCCGGCTGTTGCGCTTGCGGGCGATCCAGCCGAGGTCGACCAGGCGCTCGGCCAGCGCAGCGCCGAGCGCGCCGCCGAGGTGGTCGCGGCGCTCGCTCCAGTCGAGGCAGGTGGCGGCGAACTTGCGGCGCAGGGCGCGGGCCGCTTCGACGTCGATTCCGAGGTCGGCGAACCAGTCGGCGCCGCGCTTGCTGAGCGCGAAGGCGTCGGCTTCCTTGCGCAGGATGCCTTGTTTCACCAGCGCCTCGGTGATGCCGATGCCGAGCTCTCCCGCCAGATGGTCGTAGCACATGCGGCCGCGGCGCAGCGGCTCCTCGACGCGCGGCCCGACCGTCCGCCCCTTCTCGTCGGGCGCCAGCACCATCAGCAGCTCCATCAGCTCCGCCACCTGAGGCGATGCCGGCTTGAAGTATTTGTGGCGTCCCTGGACCTTGACGGTAATCAGCCCGCCATCCTGCAGCCGGCGCAGATGCTGCGTGGCGGTGGCGGGCTCGACCCGCGCGCCGTACGCCAGCTCCTTGGCGGTCAGGGCGCGGCCCTCCATCAGCAGCTGCAGCATGCGGATGCGGGTGGCGTCGCCGATGATCTTCGCGAAGCTCTCGAGGCCGTTCTGGTCCAGCTTTGTCATGATGCAACTCAACTCTAGGAAAGCGCCTGAGGCGAGACAAGAGATCATAGTTTGACCGGAGCCAAACTATGGCAGGAGCAAAGCCTGCCAGGTCCGGGGCCGGAGCCATGCATGAGCCGCAGGGCTGGCCCGGGGTCGCGGCCTCCCCCTGCGCGGAACTCTTTTCCGGGGGCCGGCGTTTTTTCATCGAGGAGCCGTGCTGATGGAGGTCGCAATGCGCAACATCGCTGCAAGGTCTGGCCGTGCGTTTGCGGCACCGGCTCTGTTCCTGGTTTGCTCTGTGGCCACGGGAACCGTCGCTGCGGATCCGCCGATCCAGCAGAGCCAGCGGCCCGGCGAGACGCCGGGCGTGGCACAACAGCGCAGCTGCATGCCGCGGGACGGGGCCGACGACAAGCTGCGCTCCGAATATGGCGAAAAAGTATTGGGACACGGCGTCTCCAGCGACGGGACCCTGGTGGAAATCTACCTGGCGCCGAGCGGAACCTTCACCGTGATCAAGACCACCCCCGCCGGGCTCAGCTGCGTGGTCGATTTCGGCGAGGGCTGGCAAACGGTGAACCAGCTGGAGCAGGCCGGCTTCACCCCGGAAACGCTCAAGTCGCTGCCGGGGCCATCCTACTAGCTGCACACTTCGTCCGGGACCGAATCGTCTTCGCGTGACGCCGAAGGCCGGCTGCGCGACACTTGCCGCATCCGAACCGCAGGCAGGTCGCATCATGTCGCCCGCACAATCCGAAGAGGTGGTCCTGTTCCCCGAGAGCCTGCTCACGGCGGCAGCTCATCCCGACCCCTATCCCTATTATGCGGCCTTGCTGGCCTATCGCCCGATCTATCGCGAGCACCGGCTGGGCCTGTGGGTTGCGCTCGGCGCCCGGGAGGTTGCGGAAGTCTTGTCGAGCGCTGCCGTCCGCGTGCGACCGCCGGAAGAGCCCGTGCCGGCCGCGATCGCCGGCGCGCCGGCAGGCGAGATCTTCAAGAACCTGGTGCGCATGAACGACGGGCCGCGCCATGCGCAGGCCAAGCCGGCGGTCGGCGGATGCCTTGCCGCGATCGACATCGCGCAGGTTGCCGCCATCGCACGACGCGAGGCGGCGGCTCTGGCTCGCACGATCGCCGCGCAACGGCGTCGCGGCATCGACTCATTCAGCTTCGCCTTGCCGGTGCGCGCGGTCGCAGAGATGATCGGGCTGCCCGAGGAGATCGCCGGCCGGTGCCCGGCGCTGATCGGCGACTTCGTGCGCTGCCTGTCGCCGCTCAGCGGTCCGGACGAGATCGAGCGGAGCAACAAGGCTGCCGAATCGCTGCTGCAGCTGCTGCGCGACGCGTGGCGGCGGAACAGCGGCCTTGCCCCGCATGCCGATCGGCTGCGCGACCTTGGACTCGGCGAGCGCGATGCCGTGCTGGCCAATCTCGCCGGATTCATGTCGCAGACCTACGAGGCGACCGCCGGCCTGATCGGCAATGCGCTGCTGGCGCTCGCGCGCCACCCGCAGCTCCGCCGCCGGGTTGCCGGCGACGACGCCCTGCTCCAGCGCGTGATCGAGGAAGTCGCGCGGCACGATCCCTCGGTCCACAACACACGCCGCTTCGTCGCGGAGGACTGCGTCATCGCGGGCCAGGCGATGAAGCAGGGCGATCAGATCCTGGTGGTACTGGCCGCCGCCAACCGCGACCCGGCGCATTGCGAGCGCCCGCACGTGTTCGATCCGGATCGCGCCGACCGCCGCAGCTTCACCTTCGGCGCCGGCCGGCATGCCTGCGTCGGGCAGGCAATCGCCACCGCCATCGCCGTCGCCGGCATCCAGGCGCTGATGGCGCATGATCTCGATATCGCCTCGCTCGCCGGTCCGGTAGAGTACCGAAGGTCCGTCAACAGCCGCATCCCCTTGTTCGGAGGCGCCGCATGATCGCCGTCATCTTCGAGGTCTGGCCCGAGCCCAACCACCGCAGCGACTATTTCGACATTGCCGCCGCGCTGCGGCCGGAGCTGGAGAAGATCGACGGCTTCATCTCGGTCGAGCGCTTCGAGAGCCTGACCGACAAGGGCAAGGTCCTCTCCCTCTCCTTCTGGCGCGACGAGGACGCGGTCGCCCAATGGCGCAACATGGCGGAGCATCGCGCCGCCCAGGCCAGGGGCCGCGGCGGCATCTTCTCGGACTATCGCCTGCGAATCGCCAGCGTGGTGCGTGACTACGGGATGAATGAGCGGGAAGAAGCGCCGAAAGATTCGCGTGCGAGGCATGGCTAGGCGCAACGCTGCCGCTCTTCAATACTGTCATCCCGGCCGAGCCGCGAAGCGGCGCAGAGCCGGGATGACAGAAGGAGAGTGCGGTCAGCCGACGATGCTCGTCTGACTGAGCTTCCCGCCCAACCTCACCGGCTGCACGCTCTTCGCCAGCCCCGTCGCATCATCCGTCTCCACCAGCACCGCGCACAGCGTCCCCGGCCCGTTGGCCGCGGACAACCGTTCGGTCGGCATCTTACGGGTGAAGCGGGCGATCGGCATCGCCTTGTCCATGCCGATTACGGAATCATAGTCGCCGCACATGCCGGCGTCCGACTGATAGGCCGTTCCTTTGGCGAGGATCATGTGATCGGCGGTCGGCACATGCGTGTGGGTGCCGACGCAGAGCGAGACGCGGCCGTCGACCACGTGGCCCATCGCCATCTTCTCGCTGGTCGCTTCGCCGTGGAAGTCGAGGATGATGGCGTCGCAATTGCCGCCCAGGCGGTGCGCGTTCAACAGCTGCTCGATCTGCTGGAACGGATCGTCGAGCGGGTCCATGAACAGGCGGCCCATCAAGTTGATGACGCCGACCTTCTTGCCCTTCGCTGTCGGATATATGCCGGTACCCTTGCCGGGTGTGCCAACCGGAAAGTTGCTCGGCCGCAGCAGGCGCGCGTCGTTGCCGATGAAGCCGACCGTCTCCTTCTGGTCCCACACGTGATTGCCGGTGGTGATGCAGTCGACGCCGGCGCCGTAGAGATCGTCGCAGATCTTCCTGGTGATGCCGAAGCCGCCGGCGGCGTTCTCGCCGTTCGCCACCACGAAATCGATCTTGTGGTCGCGCTTCAAGGCCGGCAGGCGCTCGACAATGACGTCGCGCCCCGCCCTTCCCACGATATCGCCGCAGAACAACAGACGCATGGCTACCAGACCTGATGCATGGCGGCGATCACCTCGGCGGGCACGCTCGCGAAATGATGCGCGGCTTTCTCGGTCACGATCCAGTCCAGCGGCTGGTCGTAGTCGTCGCGCGGCACGCGCGCGACGTGCTGCGCCGAAAAGGCGACGCCGACCGCCAGTGGATCGGCCGCGC
>DATFDU010000579.1:0-6435 GCA_035251915.1 Dongiaceae bacterium
TCGCCTCGCCCTTCGGGATCTCGGTGTAGAGCGTCGACCATTTGGCGCCCGACTTGCAGCCCTGGAAGCAGAAGCCGATCTGCTGGCAGGCGCCGCGCCCGTCGCGCGGCTGCGAGTTGATCGCCATGTTGCCGGTGTGGAACTCCTTGTAGCCGAGCTTCTTGGCGCCGGCCGCAAGCACACGGAAGTTGTTGTTGCCCGGCAGCCGCGGAATGTCGTGGGTGCCGGTGACGCCCATCTTGTCTTCGGCGCGGTCGTAGTACGGCGCCATCTCGGCGAGCGAGATCGGCCAGTCCAGCAGGTTGGCGCCGGCGATGTCGCCATAGGTCGACCTCACCTTGAACTCGTGCTCCTGGAACCGCAGCGAAGCGCCGGCCCAATGCACCGTGGAGCCGCCGACGCCCTTCACGATCCAGGCCGGCAGGCCGGCGAAGTCCTTTGCCACCCGCCAGCTGCCGGAGGTCGTGCGCTTGTCGAGCCAGGAGATCTGGCCGAACATGCCCCACTCGTCGTTGCTGAAATCCTCGATCTCGTGACGTCCGCCCGCTTCCAGCAGCACGACCTTGACGCCCTTCTGCGCCAGCTCGTTGGACAGGGTTCCGCCGCCCGCGCCGGAGCCGATCACCACCACGACGCTGTCGTCGCTCAGTTCATATTTCGCGGCCATGATGGTTCTCCCTAAGCGTCCTGCAGCCAGTCGATGTCGCTGAAGCCGCGGTTGATGTAGCCGCCGAGCTCCGCCGACGGCCCCTCGTAGCCCAGCACCTTCCAGACATCCGGATTGTTGTAGATGCCGGTGATGCATTCGCCGCGCACGGTCTGGAACGGCGCGCTGGTCTCGATCTCCTTCAGCACCGCGGTCTGGCCCGCTTCGTCGAGCGTGTCGAACTTCTTCTCCTTGAGCGTCGCGGCGCCTTCCTGCAGGTTCTTCAACAGCCCGGCGTCGGCACTCGCCTTCTCGTCCAGCCCGTGAATGACCTTGCCGTAGATCGAATCGTCCAGCATGTCGTGCGGATAGGTGGCGCGCGCCATGCGCACCAGCATCGCCGCCTCGTCGCCGGTGAGCGCCTTGGTCGACATCGCCCAGGCGCCGTTGCCGCCGATCACCAGGTTGCCGCCCACCGCCACCGCGATCGCGCCGGCGGAGCCCGCCGCCAGGAAGGCGCGGCGATCCATCATCGTCGTCGACATCTCGTTTCCTCCACTCGTTTGCCGCGTGTGCCGCAGTCGATTGTTGTCAGCGATAGCGTCCGTGCTCCTGCAAGACCTCGATCTTGTAGCCGTCGGGATCCTGGACGAAAAAGAACTTGGCCATCAGCGCGCCGTCGCGATGGAATTCCTTGATCGGATTGGGATTGAGACCGCGCTCGGTGAAGCGCCGGTGCTCGGCATCGAGATCTGGGACCGCGACCGCCACGTGACCGTAGCCGTCGCCGTGCGTGTAGGGCTCGGCGCGGCCGTGGTTCCACGTCAGCTCGATCTCGAAGTCGTTCTCGGGATTGCGCAGATAGACCAGCGTGAAGCCGTCGAAGTCGAACCGGTCGGCCGACTTCAGCCCGAATGCCGCGTCATAGAACTTCATCGACGCGTCCAGGTCGCGGACGCGGATCATGCTGTGGATGACTTTGGCCAACGGCTTCTCCCAAGCCTTCGATCGGAAGCTTAGGAGTCCCGCCGGCCGACGGGTGTTATCCGATTACTACACGGGTGTTTCTTACCGCGCTTCGCAGCGCAGCATGATCACGCCACCTGTTTCTCTTCGGTCAGGTCGCTCTGCGCGGATTGGACAAGGTTCATGCCCTGGTTGCGCTCGATGAACACGGCGCAGGTCACGCGCAGCAGCGAGGTGAAGTTGCCGACCTCCCCGCGCAGCTCCAGCACCTCGTCGTGCAGGGTGCTGATGAAGCGGCCGGTCGACATGTCCTGGCTCTTGGCGATCTGGTCCAGGATCGACCAGAACAACGCCTCGAGCCGGATGCTGGTGCTGAAGCCGTTCAGCCGCACCGAACGGGTAATCGTCTGATAGATGGCGGGATCTTGGCTGGCGAACACGTGGCACATGACGGTGGCTCCTCCCAGGTCAGCCCGTTGGCGGGCTTGTCATGCTTGCGTCTTGGCGGGCATTCCCATGCGCAGGCTAGGGTGAACAGTAGACCCTCTGCGACCGCAATCAAGTCGCCCTAGGATCAATGTGGATTGGTGCGGGAATGGTCTAGCGTCGTGTCTTAAGATACTCGATGACCAGCCGGCGCTTGTCCGGATCGGCCTGCTTGTAGACCATGACAGCGCCGGGGATCACGGACTGCGGGTCGGCCAGCCAGCGGTCCAGCGTGCCTTCGTCCCACACGATCCCGCCGCTGCCCTTGGCGAAGGCCTCCGAGTATTTGAACTCCGCCACCTCGCCCGCCTGGCGGCCGACCACGCCGAACAGGTTGGGCCCCTGTCGCCTTCCAGCATCGGCGGCCGCGACATGGCAGATGCCGCAGGATTTCTTGAACTGTGCCTCGGCAGCGGCCAGATCGACGCCATCCGCCCACGCCGCGCATAGCAGGATCATCGTCCAGCCCGCACATCCGGCGATCGCTGCCAGCCGCATCGTGAGCCTGTCTCTCCGGAGTCGCATCCCGCGCACTCTACCGTCCGACGGGTACGGACGGTGTTAGCGGCATACTACAGGCGAATATCCGAGCAAAGAGTACCGGTACATTTTCCCCCTTGCGGGTCGCTCCGCGGTCATGGCTGGCTGGCCTCCAGCAAGACCAGGAGCGCCAGATGCCCGACTTCCAAACGTGGATTTCCTTCGTCGCCGCGACCGAGGCCCTGCTCATCATTCCAGGCCCGACCGTGCTTCTGGTCATCAGCTATGCCCTGGCGCAGGGCAAGCGCTCGGCCTGGGCCACGGTGCCGGGGGTGGCTGCCGGCGATTTCACCGCCATGGCGCTGTCCCTGCTGGGCCTTGGCGCGGTGCTCGCCGCCTCCGCCGAGCTGTTCACCGCGCTGAAGCTGGCCGGCGCCGCCTATCTCGTCTATCTCGGCATCAAGGTCCTGCGCGCACCGGTGCCGGAAACGCTCGATGAGAACGCGCCGCACGAAAGCGCGCCCTGGCGCATCACCGCGCACGCCTATGCCGTCACCGCCCTCAATCCAAAGAGCATCGTGTTCTATGTGGCGTTCTTCCCATTGTTCCTCAGCGCCGACCTGCCGCTGCTGCCGCAGGTCGTGGTCCTCGGCGCCACCTTCCTGGTGATGGCGACCGTCAACGCCATTCTCTATGCCCTGCTCGCCGGCCAGGTGACGCGCTTCCTGAAGAGCTATCGCGCGCGCAGGAACCTGAACCGCACCGCAGGCGGCGTCCTGCTGGTGACCGGCGGCCTGCTCGGGCTCGCCCGCCGATCGGCGTAGCGCATGCCTGATCTTCACATCTGGATCGCGTTCGCCCTCGCGGCCGAGGCGCTGCTGATCCTGCCCGGCCCGACCGACATGGTGGTGGTGAGTTACGCCCTCACCCAGGGCAAGCGCTCCGCCTGGGCCAGCGTGCCGGGTGTCACGCTCGGCGACGCCACCGCGCTGATCCTGTCTCTGCTCGGCCTGGGCGCAATCCTGATGGCATCGGCCGAGCTGTTCAACATCCTGAAGATCGCCGGCGCGCTCTACCTGGTCTATCTCGGCATCAAGACCTGGCGCGCGCCGGTGCCCGAGGCGCTTGACGACAATGCCCCACTGCAGCATGGCCGCTGGCGCATCATGATGCACACCTACGTCGCGACCGCGCTGAACCCGGGCGGGATCGTGTTTTATGTCGCGTTCTTCCCGCAATTCCTGAGCGCGGACAAGCCACTGCTGACCCAGGTTGCCGTGTTCGGCGCGACCTTCATCGCCATGGGCACGCTCAACTCCATCCTCTACGCCACGCTGGCGCTGCAGGTGCGGCGCCTCGTCACGAGCTATCGCGCGCGCAGGAACATGAATCGCGCCAGCGGCGGCTTCCTGATCGCGATGGGCGGCCTGGTAGGATTGGCGAAGCGCGCGGCATGACGGAGAAGATGCATGCCTGAGTTCCACACCATCGGCGCCTTCATCGCGGCCGCGCTCCTGCTGCTGGTCATGCCCGGCCCTACCGACACGCTGGTCGTGAGCTACGTCCTGACCCGCGGCCGCCGCTCCGCCCTCGCCAGCGTTCCGGGCGTATGCCTCGGCTACATCGCCTCGCTCAGCTTGACCCTGCTCGGCCTCGGCGCGCTGCTGATGACCTCGGCCGAATTGTTCAACGCGCTGAAGATCGCCGGCGCGCTCTACCTCATCTATCTCGGCATCAAGACTTGGCGCGCACCGGTGCCTGAAACGTTGGAGGATGGCAACCGGCTGGCGCGCGACCGGTGGCGCATGTTCACGCAGGCCTTCGTCGTGACCGCTCTCAATCCAGCCGGCATCATGTTCTATGTCGCGTTCTTCCCGCAGTTCATCGACGTGGAGCGGCCGCTGTTGCCGCAGATGGTCGCCCTGGGGGCGTGTTTCGTCGTCCTCGGCACGCTCAACTCCGCGCTCTATGCCACCCTCGCCGCGCAGGTGCGCCGCTTCATCCGCAGCTATCGCGCCCGCAAGACCATCAACCGCGCCACCGGCGGCATCCTGATCGCCATGGGCGGCATGATGGGCCTCGCCAAGCGCGCGGCCTAGTCAAGACAGTTGGAAGGTCATCGATGAAGACGCTCGACATCGCCCGCCTGCGCGCCGACACGCCGGCCTGCGAAACGCTGATCCACTTCAACAACGCCGGCTCCTCGCTCATGCCGCAGCCGGTCTATCAGGCGGTGCTGGATCATCTGGCGCTGGAGCAACGCATCGGCGGCTATGCGGCGGAGGATGAAGCCGAGCCGCTGCTGGAGGATTTCTACGACGCCTTCGCCGCGTTGCTGAACTGCGACCGGTCGGAGATCGCCTATGTCGAGAACGCGACCCGCGCCTGGGACATGGCGTTCTATTCCCTGCCGCTGAAGGAAGGCGATCGCATCCTCACCGTCGAAGCCGAGTATGTCAGCAACTTCCTCGCCTACCTGCACCAGGCGAGGCGCCGCGGGTTGGAGATCGACGTCGCGCCGTGCGATGCCAGCGGACAAGTCGATCTCGACGCCTTGGAACGCCTGATCGGCCCCAAGACCAGGTTGATTGCCGTCACCCACATCCCGACCCAAGGCGGCCTGGTCAACCCGGCGGAGGAGATCGGCAGGATCGCGCGCCGCCACGGCATCACCTATCTGCTCGACGCCTGCCAGTCGGTCGGCCAGATGCCGCTCGACGTGCGGAGGATCGGCTGCGACCTGCTGTCCGGAACCGGACGCAAGTTCCTGCGCGGCCCGCGCGGCACCGGCTTCCTCTACGCCTCGAAGGCGATGATCGATCGCCTCGATCCACCCTTCATCGACCTGCACGCCGCCACCTGGACCGACGCGCGCACCTATGAGCTCCGTCCCGATGCGCGGCGGTTCGAGAATTGGGAGAGCTATGTCGCCGGCCGCGTCGGCCTGCGCGCCGCCGTGCGTTACGCGCTCGACCTCGGCCTCGAGCCGATCCGCGCCCGCGTCACCATGCTCGCCGATCGGCTGCGCGCGAACCTGGCGGAGTTGCCAGGCGTCAAGGTCCAGGACCTCGGCCGCGTGCGCTCCGGCATCGTCACCTTCACCAAGGAAGGCGAGCCGCCGCGCGACATCCAGGCCCGCCTGCGCGCCGCCGACATCGGCGTCTCGGTGTCCGGCAAGTCATCCGCGCAGCTCGATTTCGGACGGCGTGGCCTCACGCAAGTCGTGCGCGCGTCGGTGCACTACTTCAACACCGAGGATGAGATCGCGACCTTCTGCCGGATTCTCAGCGGCCGCTAGGCCCGCCGGCTCAGGTCCGCCGGATTCGTGCTATGCTTCAGCGCACTCGCTTCGAAGGAGGCGTTCATGGGCGTGACCTTTCCCAATGAGAGTCCGGGCTACCGCGTTGCTCGCGACAAACTGCTGGAGCGTGAGGTGAGGCTCAGGCGCGAGATGGAATCCGTCGCTGCAGAGATTCGAGCACTCCCGCCGGGCGGAGCAGTTCCCGAGGACTACGAATTCGACCACATCGGGAGTCAAGGAACGCCAGCGAAGGTCCGCCTGTCCGAACTGTTTCGGCCCGGTACCGATGCTTTGATTCTCTATCACTTCATGTTCCCGCGGCATCCTACCGACACGCGGCCGGGACCGAGCAGCGGGCCGTCGGCCGCGCTACCGCTTGCGGAGGGGCCGTGCCCCTCCTGCACTGCCTTGCTCGACAACTGGGAGGGAGCGGTGCCGCACGTCGAAGGTCTCGGCGTGAACATCGCAGCCGTGGCCAAGGCGCCCATCGATCGGGTCGCGGCGTTCGCGGCGCACCGCGGCTGGCGCAATCTGAAGCTCCTCTCGGCCGCCAACA
>DATFDU010000580.1:0-9992 GCA_035251915.1 Dongiaceae bacterium
CGCGGCCAGGACAGCGCCCTGCCCTATTTCAATTTCCGCAAGACGCTGATCTACGCCGGATCGAACGAGATCCAGCGCAACATCATCGCCAAAGCCGTGCTTGGTCTCTAGCCATGCTGCCCGCCTATACCGACGAGCAACGGCTGCTGAAGGAAAGCCTCGAGCGCTTCCGCCAGCAGGACTATGCGTTCGAGAAGCGCAAGGGCTTGCTCGCCAGGCTCGGCGCGAACGACGATCCGGTCTGGACGAAGTTCGCGGAGCTCGGCTGGCTGGCGGCGACCTTGCCGGAGCACCATGGCGGCCTCGGCGGATCATACGCGGACCTCGCCCTGCTGATGGAGCAGTTCGGTCGCGGCCTGGTGACGTCGCCGTTCGTGCCCACGGTCGTGGTCGGCGCGACCGCGCTCCGGCTGGCGGGCAGCGAGGCGCAGAAATCGGAAATCCTCCCGGGAATCGCCGAAGGCCGGACCAGGCTCGCCCTCGCCTACCTCGAGGCGCCGGGGCAGCTGGACCCGTCCATCGTGGCCACACGCGCGCGGACCGAGGGCGACGACTTCATCATCAGCGGACACAAGATCGCGGCGCTCTATGCCAATGTTGCCGATCACCTGCTGGTCAGCGCCCGCATGTTCGGACAGCCCGGCGATCACCAGGGAATTTCGCTGTTCATGATCCCTGCGAGCGCGAAGGGCCTCGCCATAGACGCCTATCGCACGCACGACGACGGCTGGGCGGCCGATCTCCATTTCGATCAGGTGCACCTGCCGGCGACCGCCCTGATCGGCTCCGCGGGATCGGGGCTCGCCACCATCGAAGGGGCGCTCGATGCCGGCGCTGCAGCGTTGTGCGCGGAAGCGGTGGGCGCGATGTGGTCGCTGCACGACATGACGCTCGACTATATCAAGGTCCGCAAGCAGTTCGGCGCCGCGATCGGCTCGTTCCAGGCGATCCAGCATCGCATGGTCAACATGTACATGAAATGCCAGCTGGCGCAGTCGATGGCGCACGCGGGTATGGCCGCGCTCGATTCAAGCGACTGGGCCGTGCGACGCCGAGCGGTCTCGGCCGCCAAGGTGCAGGTCGGCCGCGCCGCGCGCCATGTCGGCGAGGACGCGATTCAGCTGCATGGCGGCATCGCCATGACCGACGAATACGCCGCCGGCCACTATTTCAAGCGGCTGACCATGATCCGGCTGATGTTCGGTGACGAGGAGTATCACCTCCGCCGCTACCTCGGGCGACAAGGTTAGCCGGCCGGCCGCTTACCTGCGTAGAGCGCCGCTTGAGCGGCGAAGGCCCGCTTGTAGGCGGGCCGCGCTTCGCCGCGCGCGACATAGGCAACCAGATTCGGGTATTCGTCCAGAATGCCCGAAGATCTCAGCCTGAGCAACACCGACACCATCATCAGATCGCCCGCGCTGAATGCACCATCGAGCCAGTTGGCATCGCCAAGGCGAACAGAGAGTTGCTTCAATCGGTCGCGGACGCGATCCTCGACGAGAGGCAGGCGCTGCTTGCTCCAGGGCTTGTCGCCCTCCAGAAGCTTGGCGGTTGCGAGTTCAAGGATCGGCGGCTCCACCGTGTTGAGCGCGGCAAACACCCAGGTGATCGCGCGCGCCCGCGCATCGGCGTCTTCCGGCAACAGCCCCGCGTGGCGCGCGGCGATATGGAAGACGATCGATCCAGTCTCAAACAGGACGAGATCGCCCTCCTCGTAGGTCGGTATCTGGCCGAACGGATGAAGCGCTAGATGCGCGGGTTCTTTCATCGCACGAAACGAAACAAGGCGAACTTGGTAGGGTTGGCCGACTTCTTCAAGCGCCCAGCGAACGCGCGTGTCACGCGCCAATCCCTTGCCGCCATCGGGTGACCATTCAAAGGCGGTAATGATGATGGCCATCGTGAGGCTCCTCGCCCATGACGTTTGAAGAAGGTTCTAGACGCCCCAGCGCAGCGTGGCGGTGTGGACCGGTGAGTCCCACAGCCCGGTCAACTCGTTGTCCAGCGCCGAGACCGTGAGCGAGCAGCCCGCCATCTCCAGCGACGTGACGTAGGAGCCGACCAGCGAGCGCGTGGCCTTGAGGCCCTTGCCGTCGAGGATCCGCTTGGCGGAATTGTACATCAAATAGAGCTCCATCGCCGGGGTGCCGCCGAAACCGTTGACCAGCAGCAGCACCTCGCTGCCGGTCTTCAGCTTCAGGTCGCCGAGAATGGCGCCCATCATCTCCTCAGCGATCGCATCCGCCGAGGCCAGCTTGACTCGGCGGCGGCCGGGTTCGCCGTGGATGCCGACACCCATTTCCATCTCGTTCTCGCCGAGCTGGAAGGTCGGCTTGCCGGCGGCGGGCACCGTGCAGCTGGTGAGCGCGACGCCCATGGAGCGGGTCTGCGCATTCACGCGCTGGCCCAAGTGCTGCAACGTCTCGAGGTCGGCGCCCTTCTCGGCGGCGGCGCCCAACATGCGCTCGACGATCAGCGTGCCGGCGACGCCGCGCCGGCCGGTGGAGTAGGTCGAGGTCTCGACCGCGACGTCGTCGTCGGTGATGACGGTCGAGACCTTGCCGTTCGACATCTCCGCGGCCATGGCGAAGTTCATGACGTCGCCTTCGTAGTTCTTCACGATGTAGAGCACGCCGCCGCCGGTATCGACCGCATCGGCGGCGGCGAGCATCTGGTCCGGCGTCGGAGAGGTGAAGACCTGGCCGGGGCACGCGGCATCCAGCATGCCGAGGCCGACGAAGCCGGCATGCAACGGCTCATGGCCGGAGCCGCCGCCGGAGATCAGGCCGACCTTGCCGCGCTTCAGATCGCGCCGGCGCACGAATTTGCGCTCCTCGCCCAGGGTCACGATACCGGCGTGGGCGGCGGCGAAGCCGTCGAGGCTCTCGCCCAGCAGCGTCTCGGTCCCGTTGATCAGTTTTTTCATGGTCGTCCTCCCCTACCCTTTTCTGTCGTCCTCGCCGGTCCGGCCAGCGATCAGTCCCGCGATGCGCACCGCCATATCGCCCAGCATCTTGTCCAATTCTGCGTTCTTCGCCGGGTCGCCCAGATCCGGCACGTAGAGCGTGACGTGGCGCAGGTGCTGACTGGGCCGGTGCGGCTGCTGCAGCCGGCCGGGATGCGCGCGCTCGTAGGCGTCCAGGAACGCGCGGCGTTCGGCGTCCGGAAAGCGGCAGACATCGAATATGATCTCGACATGGCGCGGCGGGATCGGCACCGGATAGGCCGGGTTGGTGATCTGCGAGACGAAGCTGCGGTTGGCGCCAAGCGCATCGGCCAGGCGCTGCCGCATGCCCGACGGCCTGAGCTCGAGCACGCGCAGCAGGATGCGCTTGTATTCCGCCACCCAGTTGACTTCGTTGCGATCGCCATCGTCGGCCATGGTCCGTTACCCGACAAATACGCCTGCGACCGCCGCCTTCACCAGGCCGACGGACGATGGCGATACCGACAGGGAGCGCAAGCCCGCACCGAGCAGGTGCGGGACGATCGCCGGATCGGAGGCCGCATCGCCGCACAGGCTGACCTCGCGTCCGGTGCGCTTGCCATGCTCGACCGTGCGCGCGATCAGGCTGAGGACGGCCGGGTCCGCGGCATCGGCATAGTCACTGAGCGAGGCGATGTCGCGCGCCGCCGCCATCACATACTGGATGAGGTCGTTGGAGCCGATGGAATAGAAGTCCGCATCGAAGCGGTCGATGGCAATGGCCGCCGCCGGCACTTCCACCATGATGCCGAGCGGTGGTTCGACATGGGGTATCTTGCGCGCTGCGAGATCGGCGATGACGGCGGCAAGGTGCGCGCGGCCCTCAGCCAGATCGCGCGGTGTCGCCACCATGGGGAGCATGACCTTCAGGTTGCCGTGCACCCCGGCGCGGCACAAAGCGCGCAGCTGCACGCGGAACACCTCCGGCTTCAGCAGCGACAAACGGATGCCGCGTGTGCCGAGGAACGGATTGCCTTCGTCGTCGAGAGTGAGGCCGCGCACCGGCTTGTCGCCGCCGACGTCGAGGGTGCGGATGGTGACGGGCCTCTCCCCCGCCCACTCCAGGATACGGATGTAGGCCCCGTACTGAGTTTCCTCATCCGGCAGCGTGGCGCCGCTGAACAGGAATTCCGAGCGTACCAAGCCGATGCCGTCGCAGATGGCGGGGTCCAGCAGCGACAGCTCGTCCGGTCCGGCGGTGTTGATCATCACCGTCACAGCCTCGCCGTTCGGAAGCTCGGCCTGAGCATGCTGATATCTGTCGGCGATGGCTTGCCGCTGCTTGACTTCTGCCTCGCGCACGTGCGCAGCCGCGCGCGTCGCCTCGCCCGGCGACACCACCAAGGTGCCGCGCTCGCCATCGATCATGGCTTCCTGGCCGCTCGGCACCTGCATCACGTCGGCGCCCAGGCCGACCACCATCGGCACGCGGCGCGCGCGCGCCAGCAACGCGACGTGGCTGGTCGGGCTGCCGCCGGCGAGCGCGATCGCCGCGCCGGCCTGCCAGTCGATGCCGAGGAACCGCGACGGCGGCAAATCAAGCGCCACCAGCACGGTGCCGGCGGGAATGCTCTGCAGCCGCGCGCCGGAGAGGATGCGCAACACACGGTCCCGCAGATCGGCGAGGTCGGCGCTGCGGGCGCGGAAATATTCGTCCTCCGCGCTCGCATAGTCTTCGACTTGCGTATCGAGCGCGGCCTGCCAGGCACCGGCAGCATCTCCGCCATCGGAGATCACGGCAAAGGCGGCCTCCGCCAAGGCGTCGTCGCCCAGCATCGCAGTCTGGAATTCGAGGATCTCGCGCGCGTCCTCGTCGGCTTGCTCCGACACCTGCTCAAGCTCCGCGATCGCGCCTGCAATCGCGGACCGCAACCGCTCCGCCTCGTGCTCCGGATCTTCCGCCGGACGGGAGGCCGCCGCACGCTCGGCGTCCGCCAGCACGAACAGCCGGCTTATCGCCAGGCCCGGCGATGCGGGCCGGCCGGTCAGGCGCAGCTCAGCCACCTCTGTGGCTTTCGTCGAAGTCGCGGCGCACCAGGTCGACCAGAGCCTTCACCGCTTCCGGCGCGTCGCTGCCGTCGGCACGCACATGCAAGGTCGAGCCTTTCGCCGCCTTGAACGCCATCACCTTCACGACGCTCTTGGCGTCGATCCAGGGGCCATCAGCGCTGAGGCCGAGCTCGATCTTGCTGGCGAAGGTCTTGGCGAGCTTGGTGAGCTTGACCGACGGGCGCGCATGCAGGCCGACCTCATGCGCGATGACGATCGCGCCTTTGGCGGCCTGATCGGTGGCGGTCCCGTTCTTCATCGCGCCGAATATTCCTCTGCCGTCTGCCGCACCGTATCGACGCTCGATCCGCCGGCCGCTTCGGTCGCGGCAACCACCGCGCCCTCGACCACCGGCGCGTTGCAGATCAGCACCTTGCCGCGCCGGTTGTCGGGCAGCATCTCGATCGCCATCTCGCTGTTGGTCTCCGCCCCGCCGAGGTCGACGAGCACCACCACGCCGGCCTTGGACCAGGCGCGGTCGATCGCCGACAGGATCTGTCCGACGTCGGTGCCGAGGCCGCCCGACGGATTGCCGCCGGTCCAGGCCAGTGGCACCTCCTCGCCCACCATCTCGCGCACCATGTCGGCCGCGCCTTCGGCGACCTTGGGCGAGTGCGAGACGATGACGACCCCGACGATTTCCATCACGCTTTCTCCAGGACTCTTGCGATCGCCTCGATCATCAATGCGGACGAGCGCGCGCCCGGGTCCATGTGCCCGATCGAACGATCCCCCAGGAACGAGGCGCGGCCACGCACGGCCTTCACGGGAATGGTGGCATCGGCGGCGGCATGGGCTGCGTGGGTGATGGCGTCGGACTCCAAGACGCCGGCTTCCAGCTTTTCGGCGACGGGGATCAGGACATCGAGCATGGTCTTCTGGCCGCGCTCCGACTTGCCGCGCGCCTGCACGGCGGTGACCGCGCTGCGGAATGCGCGTACCAAGTCTGCGCGGGTCGGTTCGGCGGGCAGATCCTTGCCCAGTCCCATGAACAGCGTGCCGTAGAGCGGCCCAGAGGCGCCGCCGACCTTCATGACCAGCATGGTGCCGACGCCCTTCAGGAAATCAGGCCAGGGCTTGGCGCTGAGATTGGCGGCGTCGGCCAGCACGGCGTCGAAGCCGCGCTTCATGTTGAGGCCGTGGTCGCCGTCGCCGATCGCCTGGTCAAGGGTCGTCAACTCCTCGGCATGATGTTCGATCGTCGCCGCCACCGCCTTCACCAGCTCAGCACGCAGGTCCGCACCCAAAGCCATGCCACGCAACTCCTACGCTCGGTCGTGATGTTTAGTAGCTCATAGATTACTAAACAATGCAATGAACATTCCAACACCGCGGTGCAACAATCGCAGCATCGTCTCCGCATTCAACTCAACAATCCATCAGCCGGTATGAGGTGTTCACCTCAGAAATGAGTTGCGCACGTCAGGTCCACGTAGCAAGGTGCGCACATGTCGAATCGTCATCGGCGAACCACCCTGGTCGATGTTGCGGAAGCGGCGGGCGTCAGCCTCGCCACGGTCGATCGCGTGCTCAATCATCGGCCGGGTGTGAGCCCACGCACGATGGAGCGGGTGGAGCAATCGCTGGTCCGCCTCGGCTATCGGCCCGATCCGGCGGCGGTACGCCTGGCGCGCGGCATCCAGTACCAGTTCTGCTTCGTGCTGCCGAGCGGCACCAACACCTTCATGAGCCTGCTCGCTTTGCAGGTCGACCGCACGCTGATGTCCCTCGCCGAGCAGCAGGCCTATGGCGATGTGCTGCGCGTCGACGTGTTCGATCCGAATATGCTGGCCAGCACGCTGCGCGGCCTGATCGGCCGGTATCACGGCGTGGCGACGGTGGCGCTCGACCATCCGGTGGTGCGCGACGCGATCGACGCGATGGTCGAAGCGGGCATGGTGGTGGTGACGCTGGTGTCGGACGTGCCGAACTCGCGCCGGCATCGCTATGTCGGCATCGACAATTCCGCAGCCGGCCGCACGGTCGCGACCCTGATGGGCCGCTTCGCCGGACAGCGCAAGGGGCCCGTCGGCATCATCGCCGGCAGCCTGGCGCTGCGCGATCATGCCGAGCGCATGTTCGGCTTCCAGCAGGTGATCGCGTCGGAGTTCCCGCACCTGCACACCCTGCCCGCGCTCGAAGGCCGCGATGATACGGAGCGCTGCCGCCTGGTCGCCAAGAAGTTGCTGGCCGAGCAGCCGGGCCTGGTCGGCATCTATTCGGTCGGCGCCGGCAACCGCGGCATCGCGGAGGCGCTGGAAGCGGCGGGCCGCGCCCGCGACGTCGTTTTCATCGCGCACGAGTTGACGGACTTCTCGCGGCGCTACCTGATGCACGGCACCATGGCCGCCATCATCAACCAGGACCCGGGGCATGAAGCGCGCTCGGCCGCGCGGATCTTGCTGGCGCGCTGCACCAACCAGCACGTGATCGACGATCAGGAGCGGATCCGGATCGACATCTTCCTGCGCGATAACCTTCCCTGATCAGGACGCGCTTCCATGTATATCGGCATCGACCTCGGCACCTCTGCCATCAAGTGCATTCTCATTGGCGAAGACGGCCGCGTGATCGCGACCGCATCGGAGCCGCTGCAGGTGAGCCGCCCCAAGCCCGGCCACTCCGAGCAGGACCCGGAGAGCTGGTGGCAGGCTACCCTCGCCGGCTTCGACAAGCTCGCCAGGCAGGCGCCGCGCGAGATGGCCGCCGTGCGCGGCATCGGCCTTTCCGGTCAGCAGCACGGCGCGACCCTGCTGGACAAGGCCGGCAATGTACTGCGCCCCTGCATTTTGTGGAACGACGTGCGGTCGGCGAAGGAATGCCACGAGCTGGTGGCGCGCCTGCCCGACCTGCCGCGCATCACCGGCAATCCGACCCTGCCGGGCTTCACCGCGCCGAAGCTGGTGTGGGTGAAGAAGCACGAGCCTGAGATCTTCGCGCGCGTCGCCAAGGTGCTGCTGCCCAAGGCCTATCTGCGCTACCGCCTGAGCGGCGAGTTCTTGGAGGACATGTCGGACGCCTCCGGCACCGGATGGCTGGATGTCGGCAAGCGCGCCTGGTCGAAGGTCGCGCTGGAGGCAACTGACCTGTCGCTCGATCACATGCCGGCGCTGGTCGAAGGCACGGCGCAAGCCGGCCGCCTACGCGCGGAGCTGGCGCAGCGCTGGGGCATGACGCAGCCGCCGGTCATCGCCGGCAGCGCTGGCGACAATGCGGCCGGCGCGATCGCCCTCGGCGCGATCAAGCAGGGCGATGCGTTCGTGTCGCTCGGCACGTCAGGGGTGCTGTGGGCGACCACTGCCGGTTTCGCGCCCAACACGACGGCGGCTGTCCACGCCTTCTGCCATTGCGTGCCGAACACCTGGCACCAGATGGGTGTGATCCTGTCGGCGGCGTCGTGCTTGTCGTGGCTGTCGGGCGTGGTCGGCGTCGCGGAAGGCGAGCTGCTGAAGGGGCTCGGCGAGACGGCGGAGCGACCGACGCCGGTGGTTTTCCTGCCCTATCTCTCCGGCGAGCGCACGCCGCACAACGATGCCGACATCCGCGGCGCGTTCGCCGGGATGTCACACGATACGTCGCGCGGCATCCTTGCCCAGTCGGTGATGGAAGGCGTGGCGTTCGCCATGCGCGACTGCCTGGAGGCATTGCAGGCGGCAGGCACGCAGCTGTCATCACTGGATGCAATCGGAGGCGGTGCGCGCTCGCGGCTGTGGCTGTCGATCATCGCCAACGTGCTGGACCTGCCGGTCAACCGCCTGGCGGACAGCGAGGTCAGCGGCGCCATGGGCGGCGCGCTGCTGGGCCGCATGGCCGCAACCGGAGAGCCGGCGACGGTCGTCTGCAAACCGCCGAAGCGGATGGAGACGCTGGAGCCGCGCGCGCCCACGCGCGATGCCTATTCAGAATCTTATGCGCGCTATCGCAAGTTATATCCCGCCATCAAGGAGGCGACCCGATGAGCAAGTTCTTCGGACCGGAGCAGCCGATCCCCTATGAGGGGCCTGGCTCCAAGAACCCCCTCGCCTTCAAATACTACGACCCGGACAAGAAAGTGCTGGGCAAGCGCATGGAGGATCACCTGCGCTTCGCCGTGTGCTACTGGCACAGCTTCGTGTGGCCGGGCGGCGACCCGTTCGGCGGCGAGACCTTCCTGCGGCCCTGGATGCAGGCCGGCGATCCGATGGCGCTGGCCAAGCAGAAGGCCGACGTGGCGTTCGAGCTGTTCCGCCTGGTGCGCGCGCCGTTCTTCACATTCCACGATCGCGACGTCGCGCCGGAGGGAACGACGATCGCGGAGTCCAATCGCAACGTGCGGCAGATCGCCGAGATCTTTGCGCGCAAGATGCAGCAGAACAAGATCGGCCTGCTGTGGGGCACCGCCAACCTGTTCTCCAACCGGCGCTACATGGCGGGCGCCGCCACCAATCCCGACCCGGAAGTCTTCGCCTACGCCGCGGCCCAGGTGAAGAACGTGCTGGAGATCACCCACGAGTTGGGCGGCGTCAACTACGTGTTGTGGGGCGGCCGCGAAGGCTACGAGACTTTGCTCAACACAGACCTCAAGCGCGAACTGGATCAGTACGGCCGGTTCCTCTCCATGGTGGTCGACCACAAGAAGAAGATCGGCTTCAAGGGCGCCATCCTGATCGAACCCAAGCCGCGCGAGCCGACCAAGCACCAGTATGATTTCGACGTCGCCTCGGTCTACGGCTTCCTCAAGCGCTATGGCCTGGAAAACGAGGTGAAGGTCAATATCGAGGCCAACCACGCGACCCTCGCCGGCCACTCGTTCGAGCACGAGATCGCGCTGGCGGTGGCGCTCGGCATCTTCGGCTCGATCGACATGAACCGCGGCGACGCGCAGCTGGGTTGGGATACCGACCAGTTCCCGAACAACATCCCGGAGATCGCCTACGCCATGTACCATATCGTGCAGGCTGGCGGCTTCACCACCGGC
>DATFDU010000581.1:0-4540 GCA_035251915.1 Dongiaceae bacterium
TCGCCTCCGACCGCGTCTCGCAGCATCTGCAGCCGATCCTGCCCGACTGCGATTTGATCGTCGGCACCGAGGAAGAGGTGAAGATCGCCGGCGGCGCGGACGACGTGCTGACGGCGCTGCGCAATATCCGCGTGCGCAGCGGCGCCACCATCGTGCTCAAGCGCGGGCCTAAGGGGTGCACGGTGTTCCCGGATGCGATTCCGGACAGCGTGGATGCCGGCATCGTCGGCAGCGGGTTTCCGATTGAGGTCTACAATGTGCTGGGGGCGGGCGATGCCTTCATGTCCGGGTTCCTGCGCGGCTGGCTGACGGGCGAAGCGCTGGAAACCTGCGCGACCTGGGCCAATGCCTGCGGCGCCTTCGCGGTGTCGCGCCTGCTGTGCTCGCCGGAGATCCCGACCTGGACCGAGCTGCAGTATTTCCTGAAATACGGCAGCAAGCACCGCGCGCTGCGCCACGATGCCGACCTCAACCACATCCACTGGTCGACCACGCGGCGCGGTCACTGGCCGACGCTGATGGCGTTCGCCATCGATCATCGCGCTCAGCTGGAGGAACTGGCCGACAAGGCCGGCGCGCCGCGGTCTCGCATCGGAGATTTCAAGGTGCTGGCGGTGGCGGCGGCGACCAAGGTTGCGGACGGGCAGCCCGGCTTCGGCATGCTGCTGGACGGAACCTATGGCCGCGAGGCGCTGTTCCGCGCGGCCGACCACGATCTCTGGATTTCCCGCCCGGTGGAACGTCCCGGCTCGCGGCCCTTGCGGTTCGAGACCGAGGACCTCGGCTCGCATCTGGCGGAATGGCCGGTGACGCATGTCATCAAGTGCCTGTGCTTCTATCATCCGCACGATCCCGAGGCGCTGCGCGCCGAGCAGGAGGAGCGGCTGCTGACGCTCCATGACGCCGCGCGCACGGCTGGACGCGAGCTGCTGGTGGAGGTCATCGCCGGCAAGCATGGTCCCCTCACCGACGAGACAGTCGCAATCGTGCTGCGCCGGCTCTACGATCTCGGCATCCGGCCGGACTGGTGGAAGCTGGAGCCGCAGGCGACGCGGACCGCCTGGCAGCATACCGGCGACGAGATCCGCGCCCGCGATCCGTTCTGCCGCGGCGTGGTGCTGCTGGGCCTCGACGCCAGCGAGGGCGCGCTGGAGCAGGCTTTCCAGACGGCGGCCAGCGATCCCATCGTGAAGGGCTTCGCCGTCGGGCGCACCATCTTCGCCGAGCCCGCCGATGCCTGGCTGCGCGGCCAGCTGGACGATGCCGGCGCGGTCGCGGAAATGGCGCGCAGGTTCTCGCGCCTCACCGACGCCTGGAAGAAGGCCAAGCGCGCCAACTCGGCGGCGGCTTGATACTATTGATGCCAATGAGATCGAGACTGGGAGCCACCTCATGAAAACCATCCGCATGACCATGGCGCAGGCCGTGGTGCGGTATCTGGCCAACCAGCGCAGCATGCGCGACGGCAAGGTTGTGCCGCTGTTCGCCGGCGTGTGGGCGATCTTCGGGCATGGCAACGTCGCCGGCATCGGCGAAGCGCTGTATCACGCCAAGGACACGCTGCCGACCTTCCGTGCCCACAACGAGCAGGCGATGGCGCACAGCGCGATCGCGTTCGCCAAGGCGGCGCGGCGGCGGCAGATGATGGCCTGCACCACCTCGATCGGTCCCGGCGCCACCAACATGGTGACAGCGGCTGCGGTGGCGCATGTCGATCGGCTGCCGGTGCTGCTGCTGCCCGGCGACATCTTCGCCAACCGGCGGCCCGATCCCGTCTTGCAGCAGGTCGAGGATTTCGGCGACGGCACCATTTCCGCCAACGATTGCTTCAAGCCGGTGTCGCGCTATTTCGACCGCATCATCCGGCCGGAGCAGATCCTGACCGCCCTGCCCCGCGCCATGCAGGTGCTGACCGATCCGGCGGAATGCGGGCCGGTCACGCTCTGCATGTGCCAGGACGTGCAGGCCGAGGCGTACGATTACTCCCAGGCGTTCTTCGAGGAGCATGTGTGGGGCCAGCGGCGGATCGAGCCGGATCGCGACGAGCTGGCGCATGCCGTCTCGCACCTCAAGCGCGCCAAGAAGCCGTTCATCGTCTCCGGCGGCGGCGTGCTCTATTCCGAGGCGGAGAAGGCGCTGGCGGACTTCGCCGAGAAGCGCGGCATCCCGGTGGCCGAGACACAGGCCGGCAAGTCGGCGCTCTCCATCCAGCACAAGCAGAACATGGGCTCGATCGGCGTCACCGGCAGCAGCGCCGCCAACGCGCTGGCGCAGGAGGCGGACGTGGTGCTCGCCATCGGCACGCGGCTGCAGGACTTCACCACCGGATCGCGCGCCCTGTTCCGCAATCCGGAGCGCAAGATCATCAACCTCAACGCCCAGGTCTTCGATGCCGGCAAGCATGGCGGCATCCCATTGGTGACCGATGCGCGTGCCGGCATCGCCGCGATCGACAAGGCTCTGGGCGACTGGTCCGCGCCTGGCGCGTGGCAGAAGCAGGCGGCGTCCGTGCGCAAGACCTGGACCGCGGAGCATGCGGCGGCGACGGCGGCGCCCAACCGCGGCCTGCCGTCGGACGGTCAGGTCATCGGCGCGGTGCAGCGTGCGGGCAAGGCGAGCGATATCGTGGTCGGCGCCTCGGGTGGCCTGCCGGGAGAATTGCACAAGCTGTGGCAGTCCGGGGCGCCAGGTGGCTATCACCTGGAATACGGCTATTCCTGCATGGGCTACGAGATCGCCGGCGGCATCGGCGTGAAGATGGCGGACCCCGCGCGCGAGGTCGTCGTGATGGTCGGCGACGGCTCGTACCTGATGATGAATTCGGAGATCGCGACCTCCGTGATGATGGGCCAGAAGCTGATCGTCGTGCTGCTCGACAATCGCGGCTTCGGGTGCATCAACCGGCTGCAGCGCGCGACCGGCGGCGAAAGCTTCAACAACCTGCTGCAACACGCCAGGCACGAGACCCTGCCCGAGATCGACTTCGCGGCGCACGCCAGGAGCATGGGCGCCAATGCCGAGAAAGTGTCGAGCACGGCTGAGCTGGAGGCGGCGATGGGGCGGGCGCGCAAATCGGATCGCACCAGCGTCATCGTGATCGAGACCGATCCCTACAAGACCACCGAGGCCGGCGGCTTCTGGTGGGACGTGGCCGTGCCGGAAGTGTCGGAGCGCCCGAAGGTGCGCGCCGCCCGCAAGGCCTACGAGAAGTCAACCACATTGCAGCGCGTTGGAGATTAGAGAAGATGAGCGTCCGTTTCGGCGTCAATCCGATTGGCTGGTCGAATGACGATCTGCGCGAGCTGGGCGGCAAGACCCCGCTCGAGACCTGCCTCAAGGAAGCCAAGCAGGCCGGCTATGAGGGCATCGAGCTTGGCCACAAGTTCCCGCGCGAGGCCAAGGCCCTGAAGGCCGTGCTGAGCCAGGCCGGGCTGGACCTGGTGTCGGGCTGGTACTCCAGCGAGCTGCTGGTGCGTGACGCCAAGGAAGAGATGAAGCACCTGCGCGCGCATCTCGACCTGTTGAAGGCGCTCGGCTCCAACATCCTCATCTTCGCCGAAACCTCGAACGCGACCCATGGCGACCGCAGCAAGCCGTTGTCCAAGCGGCCGAAGCTGAAGGCCGCGGACTGGCGGGAGTTCGGCCAGCGCATGACCGAGGTCGCCGAAGCGGTGGCCAAGGAAGGCGTCGCCCTCGCCTATCATCACCACATGGGCACGGTGGTGCAGAGCGGCGAGGACATCGACGCCTTCATGGAATCGACCGGCAACGCGGTGAAGCTGCTGCTGGATACCGGGCACGCCACCTTCGGCGGCGCCGATCCGGTGGCGCTGGCGAAGAAGTATCGCGCGCGCATCGCCCACGTGCATTGCAAGGACGTGCGCAAGGACGTGCTCGCGACCGCACGCGCCAAGGACTGGAGCTTCCTGGACGCGGTGGTGGAAGGCTGCTTCACGGTGCCCGGCGACGGCATGGTCGACTACCCGGCGGTGCTGGGCGCGCTGCCGGGCTATTCCGGCTGGCTGGTGGTCGAGGCGGAGCAGGACCCGGAGAAGGCCAATCCGCTGAAATATGCCACGATGGGCTGCAGCAACTTGAAGCGCTACGCCAAGGACGCCAGATTGGCGTGAGGAGAACGCAGATGGCGAACCTGCTGGTCAAAGGGAAGAAGCCGGACAATGACGGCTTGGCACTGTCGGTCACCCCGGAGAGCGCCGGCTGGAAGTATGTCGGCTTCCAGGTCTATCGGCGCGCCAAGGGCCAGGATCTGAACTGGAAGGTCGAAGGCCGCGAGAGCTGCCTGGTCGTGCTGTCCGGCAAGGCGAGCGCCATCATCGAAGGCCGTCCCGCGGTCGAGATCGGTGGGCGCAACAACGTGTTCGAAGGACCGGGCTGGTCGATCTATCTGCCATCGGGCGCCGGCTGCCAGCTCAAGGCGCTGACCGACATCGAGGTCGGCATCTGCACCGCACCGGGGACGGCCAAGAAGTTCCCGCCGCGCATCATCCCGCCCGAGGACGTCGGGTTCGAGGAGCGCGGC
>DATFDU010000582.1:0-2748 GCA_035251915.1 Dongiaceae bacterium
TAAGATCATGAAACTCAATCAGCTTTCCGACAATCCGGGCGCCCGCAAGAGCCGTATCCGCATCGGCCGCGGCATCGGTTCGGGCAAGGGCAAGACCGGCGGCCGCGGCGGCAAGGGCCAGACCGCGCGCACCGGCGTCGCGATCAAGGGGTTCGAAGGCGGCCAGATGCCGCTGTTCCGCCGCCTGCCCAAGAAGGGTTTCAACAACATCTTCCGCCTCGACCTGGCGGAGGTGAATCTGGGCCGCCTGCAGCAGGCGATCGAGGCCAAGCGCCTGGACGCCGGCAAGATGGTGACCGGGGCGGACCTGGTTGCCGCCGGCCTCCTCAGCCGCGTGCGCGACGGCGTCCGGCTGCTCGGCAAGGGCGAACTGAAGACCAAGCTGACCATCGAGGTCGCTGGCGCCTCCAAGTCGGCGGTCGCAGCGGTCGAAAAGCTGGGCGGCTCGGTCATCGTGAAGGCGCCCAAGCCCAAGAAGGAAGAGACCAAGGCGAAGGCCTGAGGGATCCCTCGCGATCCCGGGCCTTGGAGCGGGCGGGCCGGAGACACCATATAGGCTGCGGACCGCATTAAAGGAGCTTGCCCAATATGGCATCGGCCGCGGAACAACTGGCCTCCAGTATCAATTTCGGCGCGCTTTCCAAGGCGACCGAGCTCAAGCAGCGCATCTGGTACACCCTGGGCATCCTGATCGTGGCCCGGATCGGCGCCTATATCCCGCTGCCGGGCATCGATTCGGCTGCCTTCGACGCGATCTTCCAGCAGCATTCGGGCGGCGTCCTCGGCATGGTGGACATGTTCGCCGGCGGCGCCATCAGCCGCATGACGGTGTTCGCCCTGGGCATCATGCCCTACATCTCCGCCTCCATCATCATGCAGCTCCTGACCTCGGTCTCGCCGACGCTGGAAGCCTGGAAGAAGGAAGGCGAGAGCGGCCGGCGCAAGATCAACCAGTGGACCCGCTACGGCACGCTGGTGCTGGCCCTGGCGCAATCGCTCGGTATCGCCAATGGACTGCAGAACATGTCCGGCCCGAGCGGCGGTGCGGTCATCGATCCTGGCTTCTTCTTCATCTTCAGCGCGGTGGTGACGCTGACCTGCGGCACCATGTTCCTGATGTGGCTGGGCGAGCAGATCACCGCCCGCGGCATCGGCAACGGCATCTCGCTCATCATTTTCGCCGGCATCGTCGCCCGCCTGCCGAGCGCGCTCGGCCAGGTGTTCGAGCAGCTGCGCGCCGGCTCGATCAATCCGCTGCTGGTGGTCGGCATCGCGGTCGGCGCGGTCGCGGTCATCACCTTCGTGGTGTTCTTCGAGCGCGCGCAGCGGCGTCTGATCGTGCAGTATCCCAAGCGCCAGGTCGGCAACCGCATGTTCGGCGGCGAATCTTCGCATCTGCCGTTGAAGCTCAACATGTCGGGCGTCATCCCGCCGATCTTTGCATCCTCGCTGCTGTTGCTGCCGCTGACGGTCGCCAGTTTCTACCCCAACCAGGCCGACCTGCCGGCCTGGGGACAGGCTCTGATCCGCTGGTTTAGCCACGGCCAGCCGCTCTATATCGCCATGTACCTGGGGCTGATCGCATTCTTCGCGTTCTTCTACACCGCCATCGTCTTCAATCCGGACGAGACCGCGGAGAACCTGAAGAAGAACGGCGGCTTCCTGCCGGGCATCCGGCCGGGCAAGAACACCTCGGAGCACCTGGACTATGTGCTGACGCGCCTGACTGTGCTGGGCGCCGCCTATCTGTGCGCGGTCTGCGTGCTGCCCGAGATCCTGATCTCGCAATACTCCGTGCCGTTCTATTTCGGCGGCACCTCGCTGCTGATCGTCGTGTCGGTCACGATGGACACGGTGTCGCAGGTGCACTCGCATCTTCTGGCCCACCGGTATGAAGGTCTGATCAAGAAAGCCAGGTTGAAAGGACGTCGGGGGTGAACCTAATCCTGTTGGGGCCGCCGGGCGCGGGCAAGGGGACTCAGGCCAAGCGACTCTACGATCGGCACAACCTGGTGCAGCTTTCGACCGGCGACATGCTGCGGGCGGAGGTGGCCTCCGGCAGCGCGCTGGGCAAGCAGGCAAAGCAGGTGATGGAGGCCGGGCAGCTGGTCTCCGACGAGATCGTCATCGGCATCATCGACAAGCGGATCGACGCGCCGGACTGCAAGTCGGGCTTCGTGCTCGACGGCTTCCCGCGGACCGAGAAGCAGGCGATCGCCCTCGACGAGATGCTGACCCGCAAGGGCAAGAAGATCGACGGCGTGATCGAACTCGCGGTGGACGAGGACGCGCTGGTGGAGCGCATCTCCGGCCGCTTCGCCTGCGCCAGGTGCGGTGCCGGCTACCACGACACGTTCCAGCGCCCGAAGACGGAGGGTGTGTGCGACGTCTGCGGCGGCACCGAGTTCACCCGGCGCAAGGACGACAACGCGGAGACGGTGAAGGCGCGGCTCAAGGCCTATCGCGAGCAGACCGCGCCGATCCTGCCGTACTACAAGAACAAAGGGCTGCTGCGGCGCGTGGACGGCATGGCCGAGCCCGATGCGGTGACCAAGCAACTCGAAGGCGTGCTTTCCAGGATCAAGCCGTAACTGCTTGATCTGGAAGGCGAAAGCGAGTTGGCACGAATTCGGCTTTCGGCATTGACGAGGGGGCGAATCGCAATATAATGCGCGCCTTCTCGATCGCCGGGGGCGACCGGGCCGATTGGCTTTGCCCTGATCGAACAAGAGCTTAGCTTTAAGGAGC